>JAUJMG010000126.1:0-2925 GCA_030446955.1 Thermomicrobiales bacterium | reverse complement strand
CACGCCCTGGACTCCGGACCGCCTGGCCCGCCACTACCCCGACCACCTGCGCTACGCGGTGGGAACCTTCGCCCCCATCCCCGCCGGAACCCTTCCCGCCAGCGCTGCCCTGCTCGCCCTCGAGCCGCCGGAGACCGGCCTCGTCCTGAGCGCCCTCAAACCCGGCCTAGCGGACGGTGCCCTGGTCGCTCGCTGTTACAGTCTGGCGCCCGAACCGGTGAACGCGACCCTGCGCTGCTTCTGGCCCCTCGACCGCGCCTTCCGAGCCAACCTGGCCGAGGAGGAGATGGCGCCCCTGGCCGTCGCGAACGGTCATGCCATCGAGATCGAGGTCCGCCCGCGCGAAGTGGTCACCGTCGTCCTCTACCCGGAGCGAGGCGACGAACGGAGGTTCCCCACCCTTACGACGGGTCAATCGCTGAGGCAAGCACCCCTCGACCGATCACCCCTGGCGATGATTTGGCGCGACGGCCACCGGCCCGATGTGTGAAAGGCAGACCTGCGAGTTCCGGCCGCGATTCCACGCCCGTTCGAACACATAGCCCGGATCACTTACCAACGCCGGTTTCGTCAGCCGGCTTGAGCCGGCTTCGTGGGGTGAGCGCGGGGATTGATCCCCGCGCAGCGGCGCGACGGCGAGCCCCCTCCATGAATAATTAGACGGCCTTCGACCTTGGGCCGGTCCTTGTCCTCGACGCGATGCGCTGGGGAACGGGCAGGTTCCGCCCCCGAGGCCGACGGCAGATAGACTAACGGCGTGGTTACCTTCGGAGACAACGGTCCTTCGGTCGCTGCTGCGCGGCATGGGGTGAGGGCAAGTCGTGATGGGGGACGAAGCGGCGTTCACGCACTTCGACCGCTACATCGAGCGGCAGATGGCCGCCGACAACACGCCGGGCCTGGCCCTTGCGCTCACGGACAGGGAGCGAACATTGCGGGTGGCGACGTACGGGTTCGCCGACCTCGCCGCTCGAACCCCGGTTACCCCCGACACGCTGTTTGAAATTGGGTCGATCGGAAAGTCGTTCACGAGCCTGGCGCTGCTCCAGGAGCGCGAGGCCGGGAACCTCGACCTCCAGGCGCCGGTCGCGCGCTATTTGCCCTGGTTCGCGGTGCGGTCGGCGTTCCCGCCGATCACCGTCCATCACCTCTTGAGCCACACGGCCGGCATCATCTCCGGCACCGACCCGACGCCGGCCGTCGACTACCAGGTGTGGGCGCTGCGCGAGACGGAGACGGCCTTCGCGCCCGGCGCAAGTTTTCACTACTCGAACGTTGGGTACAAAGCTCTCGGCCTGCTGCTTGCCCGCCTCACCGGGCAGGGGTACGGCGACGCGATCCGCTCGCGCATCCTCACCCCGCTCGGCATGGCCACGAGCGAACCTGCAATCACCAGCGCCATCCGCCCCCGCCTCGCGGTCGGCTACACCTCGCTCTACGACGACCGCCCGGCTCACCGGAGCCACCCGCTGGTCCCCGCGACCTGGCTTGAAACCGAAAGCGGCGACGGCAGCATCGCCTCGACGCCCGAGGACATGGCGGTCTACCTGCGAATGCTGCTCAACCGCGGACAGGGAGCCCAGGAGCGCCTCCTCTCGGAGGCCGGCTTCGCCACAATGACCCAACCTGTCATCGCGATGGGCAACGGCACCGGGTCACCCTTCTACGGGTACGGGCTCACCACCTGCGAGGACGACGACGGCCACACCTGCATCGGCCACCCGGGGGGCATGGTCGGCTATTCCGCGGCGATCCTCGCCGACCTCGACGACGGCCTGGGCGTCGTCGTCCTGGTCAACGGTCCGGGGCGCCCATCGGCGATCTCGCGCCACGCGCTTGCGCTCCTGCGAGCGGCGCTGCACGGCGAAGCGCACCCGGTGCCGGTTCCACTGCCGGACCCGACCCGCACCGAGGATGCGGCCGCGTATGCGGGCACCTACCGGGGCGACGCCGGAACGTTCTCCGTTGCCGCCAAGGGCGACCGCCTCGTCCTGGATCGCGACAGCCATCGCATCGTGCTCGAACCCTATTTCGACGAAGACGCGTTCGTTGTCCCGCATCCGGCCTACGATCGGTTCCTGCTCCGCTTCGGGCGCCAACCGGCCTCGGGCGACGTCGTGGAGCTCTTCCACGGCCCCGGCTGGTACGTCAACGACCGCTACGAGGGTCCAACCTCGTTCGACTTGCCCGCCGAATGGGACGCCTTCGAGGGCCACTACGGTGCCTACAACCCGTGGGCGACCAACCTTCGCGTGGTTCGGCGCAAGGGGCAACTCTGGCTGATCTTCCCGGCTGCGCCCGACGGGTTCGAGGACGAGCAACCCCTCGTGCCGCTGGGAGATGGCAGCTTCCGTGCCGGTGCGGACGAAAGGTCCCCGGAGCGCATTCGCTTCGACACCGTCGTTGAGGGGAAGGCGTTGCGGGCATTTCTGTCCGACGGAGTCTACGAACGGCTCTGGTCGCCGTAAGCGGGACCGGCGAGAAGAGTTCGGCGGCGAAGGACTCGTTTCTCCAGCCCGCTCCTCGTCGTACGTGAACCCTGCCTTGGTCTGATCCGTCGAACGTGATCCGGTCTGCTCGCTCCCTTGCGCGTGGCCGCCCATGCTCAACCTTGGCAGGCCCCCGGATGCGCATGCACCGTCATCCCCGCGTGTCCAGATGCGGACATTCCGGCGGCGTCCAATTGGCCGGGAGCTACGCGCTCTCCGTGGCGGGCACGGACTGGCCCCGTTTGGTACGCTCGCCCGGCGAAAGGCGAGCGATCGCAGCGTACGGGGAGGGACGGGCGTGCCGGCTATCGTTGCAGAAGTGACACGCGGCGGGGTGGTGGAGAGCGTCCATCACGGGATTGTGGTGGCGGTGGACGCGGCGGGCGAGATCCTCGCCCGCGCGGGCGACCCGGACCAGTTCGCCTACTTTCGCTCC
>JAUJMG010000010.1:25663-28022 GCA_030446955.1 Thermomicrobiales bacterium | reverse complement strand
GTGACGACGAATTGAACCGACTGCGAGAGCAAAACATCATCGGCACGTAGTCGTCGGTAGGTCGAGTTCTTGAATGACAAGATCTGCCTGAACGTCGAGCTCTGTCACCAGATCCATTCGGCGTTGGTCAAGCCATGGCAATGCGGATTGAGGCTCACCAACGTCCCCGAGTGCTCAGTCGGGAGGAAGGTTGACGATCTCGCGGCGGACACGGCCGCGCTCAACGCGAAGCCGCCTGGTGTTGCGAATGAAGCGGCGCTCCGCACGGACCTCTTGTAGAGCCACGATCGGTCTGGAAGGTGGCAGCCTTCCGCGCTCGGAGTCAATCCTCCCCAAGTTCTGTTTGATACATAAGGGCCCGATCGCGATAATGCGCGGCGCCGTCCTGGATATTTGTCATCTCCGCATCGCTCACCTGGCGTGCAACCTTTGCGGGCACACCTATGATGAGCGATCGGTCTGGGAACTCCTTTCCCTCTGGCACCAGCGCTCCCGCGGCGACGATGCAGCCGGGCCCGATCCTGGCCCCGTTGAGGATGATCGCGCCCATCCCAATCAAACAGTCATGGCTGACTTGGCAGCCGTGAAGAATGGCCCCGTGGCCAACCACTACCCGTTCTCCGATCGTGCAGGGGAATCCAGGGTCGGCATGGAGGATGGCTCCGTCCTGAACATTCGTTTCGGAGCCGACCGTGATCCGGTCGCTGTCGCCGCGGATGACGGCGTTGAACCAGACGCTCGCCCCGGATCCGAGAACGACGTCGCCGATCACTTGGGCACCGTCGGCCACATAAGCAGTCGGGTCGATTCGAGGATGATGACCGCGGAGGGAACGTATGGGCATGATCCGATACTCCTCTCGTACCCGGGCCAGCGTGTTCGTTGTCCACTGTGCCTCGTGGTCGGATGATGCCAGCCGTCAGGCGATTTGACAATCCTGCCACCGATCTTTATCGTACCGCTATTGTCCCTCCCCAGAGCGGGCTATGGATATGCGGGGGCGTAGCCTAATCTTCCGAGGTGGTAGAGGGGCCAGGAGCATCGCTGATTGACGTTGAGCGTCGGCTCGACATCGACGACCGGGACGGAAGCATGAGCGGCGAACCGGCCTTAGTTGTGTAGACGGGTGAATGCACAAAGCCGTCCTCGCAGTTGATAGCACGCTCACGGTAGTCGCATAGAACGGGAAGCTATGCAGTTGAGCGGCCTGCCAGCTTGCATCGGTAGCCCATGCCGGGTTCAGCCGTGATGGCCACTGTACGAATGCGTTTCGGGAGGATGCACCTTTGGCAGTAGCGCTCGATGGTATCCGGGTCTTAGATCTATCGCGGATACTGAGTGGTCCGTACTGCACGATGGTTTTGTCTGATTTCGGAGCCGAGGTCATCAAGGTTGAGCGGCCGGGAGCCGGGGATGATACGAGACATTGGGGACCGCCGTTTGTTAACGGCGAGAGCGCGTATTACCTAAGCATCAATCGAAACAAGAAGAGCATCACGATTGATCTGGGCACTGAAGAAGGGCGCGAGATCATCTACGCGCTTGCTCGAACCTCGGACGTCGTCATCGAGAACTTCCGGCCTGGCACAGCAGACAGGATCGGGGTCGGCTACGAGCGAATGCGCCGAGAGAACCCGCAGATCGTCTATTGCTCCATATCCGGCTTTGGCCAGGTCGGGCCATATCGGGATCGGCCCGGGTACGACGCGTTAGCCCAGGCGATGAGCGGCATGATGGCGATCACGGGGGAGCCCGAGGGGCCGCCGACGAAGCACGGCATGTCCATAGCCGATATCGGCGCCGGGATGTGGGCCGCGTTTGCCATTGTCACTGGGCTGCTGGTGAGGGAGAGGAGCGGTGAAGGCCAATATATCGACGTCTCTCTGCTAGACACGCAACTTGCGTGGCTGACCTACGCGGCCGGCAACTTTTTCGCGACAGGGCACGACGCGCCACGCTACGGCTCCGCCCACCCCAGCATCGTTCCGTACCAGCCTTTCGAGACGGCCGATGGTCATATCATGCTTGCGGTCGGCAACGACCGATTATGGCATCAGTTCTGTCAGGCAGTGGCCCGGCCCGAACTCACGGAGCAACCCGGCTTTGCAACAAGCGCGGAGCGGGTGCTCAATCGAGAGACGGTCGTCGCCACGGTCGCCGAAATCATGAAAGCGCGAACGACCGGGGAATGGATGCGTCTCCTCGAGGAGAAGGGGATTCCTAGCGGCCCAATCAATACGATCGAGCAGGCCCTCAATGATCCGCACGCGCGGGCACGAGACATGGTGGTGACACTCGAGCATCCGACGGCCGGCCCCGTGACGATGATCGGCGTGCCGGCCAAGTTGTCGGCCACTCC
>JAUJMG010000010.1:14755-25563 GCA_030446955.1 Thermomicrobiales bacterium | reverse complement strand
CGACGGCCGGCCCCGTGACGATGATCGGCGTGCCGGCCAAGTTGTCGGCCACTCCTGGGGCGGCCCAATCAGCGCCGCCGCTCCTTGGTCAGCATACAGACGAGATTCTCAAGAGCCTCGGCTACGACGAACAATCCATCGCCGCGCTGAGAGCGAGGAAGGTCATCTAGCGCATGTCCGCGAACCTACTGGGCGTGGCGTCGCGGGGTTCGGGGGCAAGTGCTACCATGGGCGGCGGTGCTTAGTCCGTATTTGGGAGGCTAGAAAAACTCGGCAGTGGCCAGGACGCGGCACACTAAGGGATCCGCGAATCGGACAGGCTCTCCTCCTGATCGCGTTTACAGCCGCCCCCTTGAGGCAGCGACGAGGGGGGCGAGGGCAGCGTGCGGGAGGCGGAGACGGTCGGCTCACGGTCGTAGCTTGACCGCGGCGGCCCGTTTCGCTGCTGGCTCCCTCCATGGGTTGCTGATGACCCTCGTGCAGGCGACGAAAGACAGGGGAGGTCAACATTGACTGGAGATCATAACGACGAAATTCTCTTCGAGGTCCAGGGTCAGATCGCGACCATTACGTTCAACCGCCCTCAGGCCAGAAACGCGATGACCTGGAACATGTATGACCGCCTGGTGCAATACTGCGATGACCTCGATGCGAACGACGAGATACGTGTCGCCATCCTAAGAGGCGCCGGTGATCGCGCTTTTGTTGCAGGTACCGATATCGGCCAGTTTCAAGCATTCAAGGACCCGAAAGACGCCATCGACTATGAAAAGCGGACTGGTGAGGTCACCGGCCGTCTGGAGCGCGTAAGCAAGCCCACGATCGCCATGATCCATGGCTACTGCGTCGGGGGAGGAGCCTCGATTGCACTGGCCTGCGACTTCCGCTACGTCGCTCCGGGTCTGCGGTTCGGCATCCCCATCGCGCGCACGCTCGGGAACTGCCTGTCGCTGCGGGGTTACAGCCGCCTCATAGATTACGTCGGCCCTGCCAAAGCCAAAGAACTTATCATGCTGGCGCGCCTGCTCAATGCTGAAGAAGGACTCGGTCTCGGTATCGTGACCGAAGTTATCCCGGCCGAAGATCTGGAAACTCGGGTGCGTGAGGTAGCCGAGCAGCTAACGCAGTTGGCGCCGCTGACGCTCCGGGCGACCAAAGAAGGTATCCGGCGTATCCAAGCGGCGCGTGGCCTGGACAACCGGGCGGGGGAAGATCTCATCCTCTCGTGCTATATGAGCGAGGATTTTCAGGGGGCGGTGCAGGCGTTTCTCGAGAAGCGCTCGTACAGCTGGACTGGGCGGTAGGCGAGGCTGGCCCGACTCAAGCACGAGCCGGGCCAGGGCCAGGTTGCCGAACTCAGTCTTCGCTGGGCGCAACGTAGCTGTCATGGGGGACATCGGCGGCGCCCGCCTAGTCTGGCCGGAGCCGCACGATCGCCCACCTCGCGAGCGGCCACAGCAGGGCGGAGACGGCGACAACCATTAGAACCCCCGAGATCGGGCGGGTGAAGAAGATTGACCAATCTCCCCGGGATAGGGTCAGTGATTGCCGGAGTGATTTCTCTGCGAGCGGACCAAGGACAAGTCCGAGGACGAGGCCGGCCGCGGGGTAGTCTAGGCGTTTCATAAAGAAACCAATAAGGCCGAAGGCGGTCATAATGAGAACATCGATGGGGTTATTATCCAGAGAGTATGCTCCGATAATGGCAAACAGGACGACGAACGATGCCTGGATCGCATAGGGCACCCGGAGCATACTAGCAAACAGAGGAATCGCAAAGATATTGAGCACGACGAGCATCAGATTGCCGATGTACATGCTCGCGATCAGGCCCCAGGCGAAGTCCGGGTGTTCGGTAAAGAGGAGCGGCCCGGGTCGCAGCCCCCACAAGAGGAAACCGCCCAGCAGGACTGCCGTCGTTCCCGACCCCGGGATGCCGAGCGTCAAGAGCGGGATCATTGCGGCAGCCGAGGCAGAATTGTTGGCGGACTCCGGAGCTGCCACGCCCTCAATCGCTCCCTTGCCGAATTCCTCGGGATGTTTAGACGCACTGCGCTCGACGCTGTACGCGATAAACGACGCCAGCGTCGAGCCGGCTCCCGGCAGGACGCCGACGAAGAATCCGATCAACGCTCCCCGGACCATTGCCCCCCGGGAGCGGATCCACTCCACGGATGAGGGCAAGGAGTTGCGCCAGCTCAGCGAAGTCCGGATCATCGGATGATCCGCTGGGTTCATCATCCCGTCGAGGATTTCACCGATGCCAAAGAGGCCGATGGCGGCAACGAGAAAGCTAAATCCGTCAAGCAACCAGTCTTCGCCGAAGGTGAAGCGCGGCCGCCCCGACATGATATCCAGGCCGACCGTGGAGAGCAGTAAGCCGATGATGACCGAGACGAGTCCCTTGGCAATCGACGTGCCGGAAAAAGCGCTGAGGGACGTGAAACCGAGCAGGATCAGCGCGAAATACTCGGGCGGCCCAAATCGCAGGGCGAACGTCGTCAGCACGGGGCTCAGCAACGTCACCATCACGACGCCAAACGTCCCGGCAACGAATGAGCCTATCGCGGCAATGCCCAGTGCCTTCGCGGCGCGCCCCTGCCGTGCCATTTGGTAGCCATCGAGGGTGGTAACAACCGTGGCCGCCTCACCCGGCATGTTGATCAGAACGGAACTGATCGTGCCTCCGTACTGAGCCCCGTAGTAGATGCCGGACAACATGATGATGGCCCCGGTGGGGTCCATGTTGAACGTCAGCGGCAGCAGGAGCGACACGCCAACAACGGTCCCGATGCCCGGGAGCGCACCGATAATCTGGCCGGCGGTCACGCCGATAAGTGCGAAAAGCAGATTGGTCGGGGTCAGAGCAACTGCAAACCCACGAAAAAGGCTCTCCAGTGTCTCTATCACGTCAACGGTGCCTTCCTTTTTACCTATCTAGAACCCGAAGGGACCCGAAGGCAGAGGAACCACCAGGAGCCGAGAGAACCCGACGTATAGTGCAATCGGCGTAACGACAGCGAAGAGAATGCTGGAGAACCACGTTCGCTGAGCTGCCCATCGCATCGTAACCAGCATAAACAGAGCCGTAGAAAGTAATAGGCCTAGTGGCTGAAATAAGAACGCTAGGGCAAGGATGCTGCCCAAAAAGACTAACCAGGGCTTCCGTGAGCTCTTGTCCATCGATAAGTTGGTGTTCGCGTGGTCTGGATCGTTGTGCCCTGTGGCAGCTCCTTCCGTCGCCGCCTGACTTTTCGCCTCGCGGAAGAGAAGGGCTGATAACAGGACCAAGGCAATCCCTAGCCAGAAGGGAAGAAAGCCCGCCCCGGGTCCGTACTCCGCTGAGTACGGCAATTGGCGGGACAAGTAGATCGCCGCGAGGCCGAGAGTTGCTACGAGCAAAGCCGCTGCGTACTCTGCAGGACGCACAACCGCTCCTCAACTACTACACGTTCGCGACCCAGGGTCACGGTATCCCGCGGAGGTTCTCTCCGCGGGATACCGGCAATGAGATTTCAGCGCGGCCGCGCGCTATCTATCAGGAAGCGGGCGTCGCGGGGCTCCCCTCGGGCCCCAGGCCCATCTCCTTGATCGAGCTCTCGACCTTCTTGTACTCCTCGTCGAGAAACGTTCGGAACTCCTCGGGCGGCAGGTAACCCGAGCGCAACATGTTCTCGCTGATATATTCCTCCTGCCACTGCTCCGACTCTGAGAGTTGCTTGAACGCATCCGCCCAGAACTGGACAGCTTCCGGGTCCATATTAGGCGGGCCAAAGACACCGCGGAGCTGTTCGTAGACCGCCTCAATGCCCTTCTCTTTCAGCGTCGGCACGTCCGGTAACGCCTCAAGGCGTTCCTCGCCAGCGACCGCCAGCGCTCGCATCCCGCCGGCCTCTAGTTGGCCAAGGATCTCATTAGGGTTAGCCGACGCGACATCGACGTGCCCGCCGAGTAAGGCCGCCTGCACTTCGCCGCCGCTCTCGAAGCTGACGTAGTTGAGGTTCGCCCCGCTCTCCTGCTCTAACTGAGCGAGAAGCAGGCTGTCCTCGCCCCCCAGCCCGGTACCGCCCCAGGTAACCTCGTCCGGCTTCGCTTTGCCTGCCTCGATCAAATCCTCGATTCCTTTATAGGGCGAATCGTCCGGAACTACGATGAGCAACTGATCCAAGGCAAGACGGGCGATGGGAGTGAAATCGTCGTAGGTAACGTCGGTACCAAGGACGAGTTGATTGGTGAGTATCCCCGATGTCACCGTCATCAAGACGTAGTTGTTGCCTTCTTTGCCACGGACGTAGGCCCCGCCGATCGTGCCACTCCCACCCTCTCGGTTGACGATGTTGATCGAAGCATCGACGATCCCCTGCTTCTCCAACATCGAGGTGATCGTCCGGGCGAAGATATCGGAGCCGCCGCCGGGAGAGTAGGGCACGACCATTTCCACCCGTTTATCCGGATAGTCGTCGTCTATGGCGCGAACTGCGGTTGCCGTGCCGCCCCAAGCCGTGAAACCCATGCAGATAACAGTTAACACCAGGAGACGGGAAAACCAGCCACGCAGGAACACTGGGATAGCTGCCATGGTCCTCAACCCCTCCTCGTTCCGTACGGCCCGACCTATCAACTGTGATCCGAGAGTAGCGCGGATATTAGGGGTGCTCCTGAACGGTGTCAACGGCTTGCACTCGTCCAGGATGTCCGCTACAGATGGTCCCCCATGAGGTAGGCGTCTGGCAGCTCACGCTGCCAATCCCAATCGATCGTCGGATGGAACCGCGCTGGGTATCTGGTGACCCAGCTCTGCTTGCAGATGACTAGAGTCTCGGCGTCCAGCTTGAGCACCGCCTACCACTCCGTCCAGGCCTCGTTACGCCGGTTGAGGGAATCACGCAGCCGCCCTAGAGGTAGCTAGGTGTCGACCAGCTCGCGCTCGACTGGGCCAAGGGTAGAGGGCGCTTCCCGCACAGGCTAGGGCCAGGGTCCTCGCCATCAAGCCGCGGCAGTTCGGTCTCCGCGAATGGATCACCCGCTCAGGCGATGGCCTTGGTCACCGCTGTCATCCGTGCGTGCTCTCTTGTCTTTACCAGCATGAACGATCTGGTCTTGCGGTTACCAGACCGGTGCCAATCGGAGTGGAGTTGATCCAGGTCCACGATGGATGACGCTGTTTAGCGGATCATGTCCGGAAGGGCCGAGAGGTTGGAGACGATGACGGCGGACGCGGCCTCCGGTGGAACTGGGAGGTTGAGGCGGTTGACCCAGACGACCGGCATGCCGACGGCCAGTGCTCCTCCGATATCATGCGCCGATCCCGCGACGAACAGCACATCGGCTGGGGGGAATCCGAGCTCCTCAAGCGCCAAGTGATATGGTCGCGGATCCGGCTTGTAGGCCCCGGCCCGCTCGGCGCTCACGACCACGGCAAAAGGATTGCCGAGTGTCACCGCACCCATCTGCGCGAGGCTGTCTGGACAGTTCGTCGCGGTGGCGAGCGGGAGGGAGAGCCGGTCGAGCATAGCCGGAACCTCGGGCCACGGCCGCAGCTCGCGCCACCGGGCAAGGATCTGTCCGGCCAAGTCTGGAGGTAGGCCGACCTCCCGTGCACCCTCAGCGATCAGCTGCTCGTATGGGCGGTAGTCACCCGAGCCAGTCACGTAGCGAAGTGCGGTGCTGCGCCACTGTTGTCCCCGTCCTGGCGTCCCCGCTTCGGCTGCGACTCTCTCCCAGAGCGACCAGGAGTCAAGCAGAGCAGTCAGCAAGTCAAAACATACGGCCCGTACACGAAACGATCGGTCCATCATCGCCTCCGAGTCATCGCCGACAATGTTAGGGGACGGTGTCGTAGTGACTGACCTGCCCCGGTTTGGTCCACCCTTGAAATTAGCCCGTAGTTTCCCGGGCTGGGACCAAGCCGACAATCCAGGTCGTCGGCGTCTGCTGCTTGATGTCGTTCCAGGCGGCGCGGACGTGGCCGGGGGTGTCGACAGGGTATTTGTTGTTGACCGGATCGGCGAATGCCCCGTCGCCGTCCTTACACTCACCCTCTTGCGGGCTGATGTCCTCCCGACGGTCGATCTTGATGGTTATCGAACCCTCCTTCGCGTCCAGGTGCGAAGTCCACTGCGCGCGCACGACGCATGCCGGGTGTCTGACACCTGTCGTTTTTGATAGGGTAGTCACACCGGCAGCGTCACGATGGGCGGCGGCTCAAGCGTGCGTCGAGGGAAGAGAGGACGGCATGGCGAAGGAACCTACGTCCAGTGGGAGCGAACCGCTGGTGGGATCAGCGACCTGGCAGGCGCCGGCTGAAGGGCAGGACCGCGCCAGACCTGCCGCTTATCTGGAGCGCGTGACCGCCACCGCCGAACTGCAGGAGATTGCCAGCCGGAGCCTGGCCGGGCTGGACCTGAAGCCCAATCAGCGAGTGCTGGAGGTGGGCTGCGGGACGGGCGTCTTTCTCCCCCTACTGGCCCGGGCGGTGGGGCCGGGCGGGCACGTAGTTGGCATCGACCACGCGCCGGACTTCGTAGACCAGGCACGGCAGCGGGTCGTGAACCTCGGCCTGGCGGACGTGGTGGCGGTCGAGCAGGCCGATATTTACCGCCTGCCCTTCCCCGATGCCTCCTTTGACGCCGCGCATTGCGAGCGAGTGCTGATGCACCTCGACGACCCAACCGCGGCACTGCGGGAGATGCGGCGGGTGGTCGTCCCGGGTGGTCGGATCGTCGCGGCCGAGACGGACTGGCGGGGAGCGCGTCTGGACCACCCGGATTCGGACGGTCTGAATCTGCTCCTGGACCGTTGGATGACCGGTACCCGCAACCCCTTAATGGGGTTAGAGCTGAACCGCCGCTTTGCCGAGGCCGGCTTGATCCAGCGGGTGGTGACCCCAGTGACGTTCGGCGGGACCGACTATGCCGCGCTGGTCATGTTCGGTTTCGACCTGGCGATACCGGCGGAGGCGCTGGTCGCAGAGGGGTGCATGACGCGGGACCATGTCGACCGGATCCTCGACCACCTGGCAGCGGCAAGTCAGGATGGCAGCTTTTTCACCTACGGAACCATCGTCGTGGCGATGGGCCGGGTACCTTCGACGTAGATCGGCTGACCTTCCTCCCCGGTCAAAGCTTCTCCGGGGGAAGCGGTTCGTTGTCGACGGCGGGGATGGCGTCATCGGCTAGGCGGACGTTCACCGCGCGGAGATGCTCCTCAGGCGTGTCGCCCGGGTCCTCGCCTACGTTGAATTGCACGGGCACGCCTTCGGCTAACTCCTCGTACACGCAGTTGACGAGAGCGCTGCGGTGGAAGAAGTATTCCTCCCCGTTGGGACCAATCACAAACCCGAACCCACCGTCCGGCACTACCCGGTCAACGACCCCCCGTAACATCAACACGCTCCTTTCGGCTGTTCCTCTTTTGCACGATCGAGTGCTGTCACGGTTTAGTTGGCCAGCCCATGCCCGTTGGCCAATAGGCTGCGTCTACTGGCCCGTCGGGAACGTGTCCGGGACATCGCTCTCCCACCCCGGATCGTGGTCGAGCGGCTCAAGCGCCCGCGTCTCATCCAGGTGAAGCATGGCATCGAACTGGTTTGCCAGCCTGGCGTGGAAGTAGTGGCTCCAGCGCTCCGTCTCCGGCCGGTAGATGACGCCGATTGCCCGCTGCAGGCGGGGCTCACGCAGTCGCCCAGCGGCCTCGCCACCGTCGCGCAGCGGGAGCAGAAACCCCGGCAGTTCCGTCTCGTGGAACAGCTCCTCGTAGCTGCCGGGCAGCCCAGGCCGAACGCGCTTGCGCTCCCCAGGATCGCCCCAATCTGTAGCGGCAGTGACGGTCCCCTGGTAGGTGCTGAAGCCGACCAGCACCGCCTCCCGCTCCACGCGTTCGCGCACCAGTTGGCCGAGGTTCAGCTCTCCACTCTCGCCCATCTCGGTGGCGCGGGCATCGCCGAGGTGAGAGTTGTGAGCCCACACGACAACCTTGGTCCTCCGGCCGTTTCGGTCGAGGTGAGCGACCAGCGCCTCCAGCGTTTCGGCCATGTGGCGGTCACGCAGATTCCAGGAAGAGACCCGACCGTGGAACATGGCGCGATAGTAGGCCTCGGCATTCTGGGCCAGGCGCGCATTCTGCTCGGCTGCGAAGAACTCGTCCTCGGCCACCTGACCATCCTGCCGGGTCAGCTCAGCAGCACGACGGCGCAGCTCGACGAGTTGCTCGACGACCGCATCCTGGCACGGCTCGGTGGTTCCGTAGCTCGTCGCGAACCCGTAGGCCTGGGGGTCGTCGCTGAAGTGGTCGAAGCAGGCGTAGCGCGCCCGGGCCCGTCGCGCCGCTTCGGGGTCAACCTCATCCAGGTAGCCGATCACGGCTTCAATCGACTCGCCGAGACTGTAGAGGTCGAGCCCATAGAAGCCGGTCTTCGGCGCGTTGGCTGGGAGTGCGTCGTTGTGGGCACGGAGCCAGTCGACAAACTCGAGCACGACGCGGTTGCGCCACATCCAGCGTGGAAACCGCTGGAAGCCGGACAGGGCCGCGTTCGCGTCCGGGTCTCCACTCGCGCCGCGCACGAAACAGTTGACCCGGTAAGCGTCCGGCCAATCCGCTTCCACCGCGACGGCGGTGAAGCCTCGCTCCTCGATCAGCCGCTGAGTGATGTCGGCCCGCGCCCGGTAGAACTCGTGGGTGCCGTGGGAGGCCTCCCCAATCAGCACGAAGCGGGCGTCGCCAACCATCTCCAAGAGCGGGTCGAAATCCGCCGCAGAGCCGGTCAGCGGGTAGGCGGCGTCCCGGACCACGTCCGTGAGTGAGAGAACGTTCTGGCTTGCCATGTTCCTGCCTCCTCTGTCCCAGGGCTCAGTCGCCGGCCGCTTAACTCATCCAGACCCGTGGCCGCCAGCAACCGGTCGGCCGCGTCCCGCAACGAGGTCGGGCCGACGGGGTCGTCTTCGCAACACCCGGACCACCCGACCGACCAGCGCAAATCTGCGGGTGTCCCGAAGCAGGGGGGGGCCTACGAAGTCCAGTGAGGCGGATTCCCGGATGAGCATGAGGGACGGCAGACGAGAGGCTTTCCAACGCAAGGACGCTGGTCCCCAGGCGCACCGAACCGCCGGGCTCGGTCTCATATCAGATACGCCTGAAGGGGAGTCGTTCCCGCCGGCGTCGGCGTTGCCATGCCCGCGGATGCATCCCTGGGCTCACACCATGAGGCCGCTCTGCGGTTGAGCTCAAGCGGGCAATCATGGAACCCCGGCTAATGAAAGACATCACCCAGGTGGGCCCAGTCCATCCAGGTCCTGAGCGCCGGTGCCTTGTCACGGGGATCGATCGTGCTCGCCTGTCAGGAGGCCGTCGTCGCTTCCTCCACGCTGTCTCCGACCATGAACGGTGTGGCAAGCACGAGCACATCGCTGGGGGTCAACGGGCTGTCGAACGCGTCAGGGAAGCGCGAGGTCTCGTTGCGCCAGTTGAGGTACGCGGAGTGCCGACCCTCGACGGTGTGGATGCTCGCTGCCGCTGCCAGGATCTCGGGGTCCACAATTCGCGGCGCGACCCCGTCGTAGGGCCGCCACGCCTACCGTGCATCAGCCTGAACCGCCAGCGGTTAGCCCCCTACATCCTGGGGCACCACTCGCGAACTGCAATGCTCTGCAGGTGCTCGGCATCCCTTCTGAGCTGAGGCCCCCTACCCCTACACCGATGCACCGCGAAGCCGTGCGAGCGCGGCTCGGGTTTCCGGAACGACGAACGGGACCGAGGCAAACGTGGCGGCGGAGGCGAGCAGGCACCAGGAGCAGAAGGCCCGGTGCTTGGTCCACTGGTCCGCCGTCAACTTGGCGGCCATGATGGTGTCCGCCGCCACCTTCGCCGTCAGCGCGAGCGGGATCCAGGGCCGGGTCACCGCGCGGTCCTCCCCGCCCATCGCTGCCAACGCCATGGTGCCGGCGTAGCTGGCGAGCCCGAGGATGGCGTCCGGCGTGGCGAGTATCCCGTACGCCTCGGGCGCGGCGTCGACCCGATCCGCGTCCAGCCACGGCAGCGGTGGCTCAGGGATGTGGGACACCAACCCCATCTGGTACGGGGCGATGACACCCATCGCGGTCGACGCGACGAGCGAAAGACCGACCACAACCCGACGCTTACGCAGGTATCTACTCGATCCCTGGCGCAATTGGCGGCTCAGTTCCTCAGGCGTCATCGTGTCCTTCTCCAGAGTGCGGTGCCGGCGGCACCGACTGCGCCCGCGCCGGCCAGGAGCCAGCTGCGGTGCGTCATCAGCCACCACTGGGGGCTCATCGCGTGTGCGCGCTTGTCAAAATCCCCGTGAGCCCCATGATCGCCGGGAAGCGGCGCCCACAGATTGTCCAACCGGCCGGGTGCGACGGGATGATCTGCCTGTTGAGCCTTGTAGTTGGTCCGCGCGAGGTACCGATCGAGGAGCCCTGGGGAGATCTTGTTGGCGAGGATCGCCAGGGTGGTCGGGAAGCCAACGTTGATCTCCCGGCGGGGGTGGTCCGCCGCCCAAACGATCGCCCGCGCGGCCACCTCCGGCTGGTAGATCGGCGGCACCGGCTGCGGGTGATTGGGCAACGTGGTTTTGACCCAGTCGAACTGCGGGGTGTTCAGGGCCGGCATTTGGACCATTGTAAGGCGGACGTTGCTACCGTCGTGCAACAACTCGCAACGAAGAGACTCGTTGAAGCCCTGGATGGCGTGCTTGGCACCGCAGTAGGGCGCTTGAAGAGGGATGCCGCGGTAAGCGAGGGCGGAGCCGACCTGGACAATGACGCCACGATCTCGCGGCAGCATCCGCC
>JAUJMG010000010.1:0-14655 GCA_030446955.1 Thermomicrobiales bacterium | reverse complement strand
GCGAGGGCGGAGCCGACCTGGACAATGACGCCACGATCTCGCGGCAGCATCCGCCGCAGTGCAGCCATCGTCCCGTTCACGTACCCCAGGTAGGTCACCTCGGTGACTCGCCGGACCTCCTCCGGCGTCAACTCTTTGACGGGCGCCAGCGTGCCGACCATCGCGTTATTGACCCAGACATCGATCGGTCCGAAGTTCTCTTCCACGGCGACCGCCGCGGCCTCGATTGCCGCCGCATCCGCGACATCGGCCGGAAGGACCATTGCCCGGCCGCCCGCCGCCTCAACCTCCTGCCGGGCCGCCTCCAGCCCATCCCGGCCCCTGGCGATGAGGCCAATCCGTGCCCCTCGCTCGGCGAAGGCGCGAACCGTGGCTCGCCCCACTCCCGCCGACGCGCCAGTCACCACCACAATCCGTGGCCTCCCCGATCCCAACATTCAGCATTCCTCCTACCCGTCGATGCGATCTATCGGCACCTCGCGCTCCGCGATCCCCGCCAAGTCGTCCCGATGCCGGAGTGCTGCGCATGATCGGTGCACTGGCGAGCCCGGGCGTGGCTTCGCCTACCGGCCGCTGAAGGAAAGCCGAAACAGGCGTTGATTAGAGCAGACGGCGCAGCAGCTTGAGCGTGGCGGCGGCTGTGACACCATAGGTGAGATGTGCCCCCCAACGGTGGAGGTGCTGGCGAAGCGGATACTGGCCCGGGCCACCGGCCAGACCAAGAAGCGAGATCATCAACTCGTCGCCGAACAGCCAGAGCCCGGTCCCGAAAGCGGGTCCCGCGACGAGTGTCGAACCCTTCCTCAAGGCAGTGAGGGTGCCGAAGAGCGCACCCTGGAGAGCGCCGTAGCCGTAATGAACGAGGTAGCTGAGGGTACTTTTCGTCTCGGCCTCCTGGGGAGGTTGTCCGGCCAATCGCTCGTAGACGATGCGTCCTATCGCGGCCGTCGACGACTCCTCCTCCTCGTGATGTGTCCCGATCAAGGAGATATCGTCAAGCGGGTGCGGCCCCTCCCCGTGGGTCGCGGCCCGCGGATCCTCACCGGCTAAAGCCGTCGCCACTCGCCAGTAGCCCCCCATCGCAACGGTGCCTGCCGCGCCGGCCACGAGACCCAGGACAAACCCCTTCCACGGGTTTGCATCGTGTCGTCGCATCTGCGTTCTCCTCCTACGCGCATCCGGTGCACGATCTCTACCGACACCCGCCCTCGTGGTCCTCTCAAACGATGGAGATGGGAGCAGGGCTCCTCTGATAACTAGAGATCGGTGAGCGAGCTTTGCGGCACGGCCACACTCCTTGTTTCATAAAATAGCAATGGAAGAGCAAGCGGTTGAACTTGCCCAGCGGCTCTCCCAAGAGTTGATCGATGACATGGCCAGGAAGGGTAAGGTCGCGTTCGAACGCGACCGCGACCCGCCTTGGTGATCCGTACCTTTCTTGGCACCAAGATCCACATCAGTGCCTTGCTGTCTCTTGATGACGCCAGCCAGCCGACGCTGGTGGTCGGGGCCGCCCTTGCAGGAGCCAACACTGCTCACCAATGTCACCTTGATTGACGAGTCGCGGGAGAAGACCTCCACCAGGGCGTACTCAGTCGCTCGCATCCTTCAGGTCGATGTGGACCTCCTCGCTGCCGACCTAACTGCCGTTGCTGAGACGGTACCCGAACTATCCGAGGAGACGCCGCAGATTGGTCGGGATCGAAGGGGTGATTACCTGCTCGCTCACGTCGTGGTCAGCCAAGCCGGCTCTCTCGTGTCTGGCCACGACGATCTCCATTCTGCGGGGCAGATGGCTGACGTGCGGGTTGTAAGCCCCGCCCAGTTCCTCACGATCCTCCGAGGCGGCGGTAGATCTACGCGTGGCGCCGGGCCGCCTCCAGCTCCAGTACGGCGCGGACATACTCCACCTGGGAGAAGAGGAGCGGGTGGTTGCCGAGGAACTGACCTGACCGGGCATCGACCTCCTCCGCGAACAGACCTAACTCCCCGGCGTTTGCCTCGGCGCGGGCTAGAATCCTCTCGGCCTCCGCGAGGCGGCCCGCTCGAGCGTAGGTCGTCACGAGCCAGAAGGTACACGGGAGAAAGGCGCCCTCGAACTCGCCTAAGGGCCGAGTCGCCTCCTCCTGCTCGGGCAACTCTCCCGGCAGGTAGCGATGGACAAAGCCGTCGATCGCTAGTGTTTCCGCGATCCGATCTGCCGTTGCCAGGAGACGCGGGTGGTCGGGCGGAAGAAATCCCATGATGCCGATGAGCAGCGCCGAGGCGTCAAGGGTGTCGGCCTCGTAGCGCTGTCGGAACGCGCCGAGGCGCTCGCTCCAGCCGTGCTCCATCACGTCCGTGTGAATGACCTCCATCGTTTCCCGCCAGCGAGCGGCCTCCGCCCGGTGGCCGATCTCTTGGGCGATACGCGCGGCGCGGTCCAGACAGACCGAGCTCATGACCTTGCTGCTGACAAAGTGCTGCTCTGTCAGCAGTTCCCAGATCCCGTTGTCCGGCTCCGTCCAGTGGTCAGCGGTGTAGTCCGCCGCACGGAGGACCATCTCCCAGTAGCCGTCCTGCCAATGGCCGCCTCCTTCAAGGTAGGCCAGAGCGCACTCGGCGAAGAATCCGAGGGAATCGAGCTGGCGCTGGCCACACGCCCGGTTGCCGGTCCGGACGGGAAGGGAGCGGCGGTAGCCGGCCAGATCGGTGCGCTTATGCTCCGGGAGGTCGAGTTCGCCGCCAACCCCATAGACGATCTGGAGGGGGGATTCTGTCGATGAGCGATACGTGGTCAGGCAGTCCATATATCGCCGGCTGGCGGTGGTCTCTCCGAGCCGGATGAGCATCGTTAGGGATAAGGACGCGTCGCGCACCCAGGCGTAGCGGTAGTCCCAGTTGCGGCCGCCACCGATCCGCTCAGGCAAGGAGGTGGTGGGCGCAGCCACCGGGGAACCGGTGGGCGCATAGCTGAGCAAGTGGACCGTGAGCGCCGACCGGCCCACTCGCTCCGCGCGCTTGCCCGCCGCGCTCACGTCCAGCTTGCCGATCCAGTCGTGCCAGTAGCGGGCGGCTTCGGCCATTGCATCCCGGGCCAGCTCCACCGACCAGTCCGCCGGGTGCCCGCCTAGGTCGAGGACCGCCCAGACCTCCTCACCTTCCGTCAGGCGAAACGTTGCCCGCGCCCCGTCCTCGCCGGCATCCACCGGGCGGCTGACCCAGAACCCGAGGCGATACCCGCCGAGGTCGAAGGCCAACCCGCCTGGCACTCTGCTGACCGAGGTCCCGGCACGAAAGTCGTAGCGGGGCGCGATCTCCAAGACCGCAGCCACCTCCCCCCGTACGCAGCGCAACCGGCGCAGCACCACCCGGCGGTCCCCATCCCCGTCCGAGGGGGTCCGGTTATCCCAGGGCCAGGCCATCGTGTCGGTCAGCTCCAGATCACCCGCCTCGCTCATCCACGTGGTAACGAGGTTCGCACTGGCGTCCAGATAGCGCTGGCGTCCGAAGGCGGGCACTTTCGGTCCCATGCGCCACGCACCCCCACGGTCAGGGTCGAGCAGCGCCCCAAACGCCGGAGGGGCGTCATAGATCGGCAAGCAGAGCCAATTGATCGTCCCGTCGGCGGCGACAAGCGCCGCCGTGCGACGATCGCCGATCACCCCGTGGAGGCCAATCGGTGGATCTGGCAAGAATGACGGGCGATTTATCACCGAACCCTCTCTGACCTCATTTTTCCTAACCAGCTTGGCCGCTCATTCCAGCAAGTCCGAGCCCCTCTGGTTTGCCCCGGATCCCTAGCTGCACACCCTGATTGGCTAGGGTGCAGTATGGGTGACTGGGCAGCTGGTACAGGTGAGCGGCCGATGGTGATCTATGAAAGGCACTGGGGCCGGTCGCCGACGGACGCATCCTCCAGCCGCCGGTGGAGGGCAGGTCCAAGGGAGCGTCGGGCTGCCGCACCCCCGCCAACGAACAGCAACCGGAAACGAGAACCCCCGGGAAATGATTTCCCCGGGGGTTCTCGCCTGCTTCTTAGCCAAGATGGACTGCTGTCAGCTCGGCGGCTAGGACTCGGGAGTGCCCTCCTCGTCCTCCTCGGGCTCAAAGGCTTCCGGAGTTACGACCTCAGCATCAACGATGAAGCCGCCAGCGATGTCCACCACCTCAGCCGGGTTGAGCGGCTCGTCGAAGGACATCGGGAACGGGTTCTCGCCGTTCAAGAGGTTGAGGTAGGCCGCGTGGCGGGCCTCGACGCCGTGGATCGTCAGCGCCGCCGTCAGCAGTTCGTCGCTGTCGATCAGGTACTGGGCCGCCCCGGTGTAGGCGCTGACGCCGGTGTTCTCCAGCGCCTGGGCGGTCGCCAGGAAGGGCTCGGCGTCGGTGAAGGCGTCCCCGAAGTCGTAGGTGCCCTCCTCCACCGGCTCACCACCGAGGTCGTTGATGACGGCGGTCAGCGTCTCGACGTGGGTCGCCTCGTTCGCGCCGATCTCGGCGATGTAGTCGACGACCGTGGTGTCGAACCCAGCGTCGAGGAAGGCCTGCTCGGTGAGTGAAGCCAAGCCGTCCCGGTAGAAGGCGTTCTCCAGGTGCTCCAGGGTCAGCGCGTAGTTGAGTACGCTGATCTCGTCGTCGCCGACATCCTGAGCCGCGGCCTCGAAATCGCGCAGGGCGGGAATGCCGGCCAGGGCCAGGGCCGCACCGCCGGTCAGTGCCGCGCTGCCCTTGAGCAGCCCGCGGCGAGAGGCCAGCCGCTGCCGCACCTCGTTCACCATCTCGATCGTGTGTTCCTGAGCGTGTCGCATCTCGTTACTCCTTGGGGATCCGCTCTCCAGCGGCCAGTTCGGCCGCGTCATCAGGCTCGTACCAGGGTCGCAGGTCACCGGTCCTGGTGCTTAGGAGTCCGGCGTCGCCTCCTCGTCGTCCTCGTCCATCGGCTCGCCGACCTCGCCCGAGACGATGAAGGGGCTTGCGATCTCGAGGACCTCTTCCGGCGAAAGCGGGGTCTCGAACGCAGCCGGGAACGGCAAGGTCCCGTTGACGAAGTTGAGGTACGAGGCGTGGCGCGCCTCGACGGCAGCAATCGTGCCGGCAGCGGTGAGCAACTCAGGATCAGAGATGGCCGCGGCGGCGCCGTCGTAGGCGGAAACGCCGGTGTTCTCAAGGGCCTGGGCGGTCGCCAGGAAGGCGGCGGGATCGGTGAGCGCGTCACCGAAGTCGTACTCGGCCTCCTCGACCGGCTCGCCGCCCAGATCGTTGATCACCGACGTCAGCGTCTCGACGTGATCCGCCTCGTGGTCGCGGATGTCGACGAGAAAGTCGAAGATGCTGTTGCCCAGCGGGTCTTGCCCGAAGTCGGCCTCATCGAACTCCTCAAGACCCTGGCGGTAGAAGGTCGCTTCCAGGTGCTCCAGGGTCAAGGCGTAGTTGAGGACCGCGATGTCGTCCTCAAAGAAGTCCTCCGCCGCAGCCGGGGTGCCATCCTGGGCAGCGGCGAGCCGCGGTGCGGCCGCGAGGCCCAGCGCCAAAGCGCCCCCACCGACCACCTTGGCCGACCCGGTCAAGAAGCCACGCCGGCTGGCCAGCCGCCGCCGCTCCTCGAAAACCGTTTCCAAAACGTGCTCGTGCAACGGTCGTGTTCGCATCTCACTCCTCCAACCTGCACCCATCCCCCAACTCCGAGACGGTCAAGGGACAAGACCTAATACGTGGCCGGCGCCGGATCAGATCACTGGCGACCAGCCTCATCCTGGGATTTGCCGCCCCTGCGGCGCCGGGTCCGCATGGCTAAAGGCAAAACGTGTGCCAACGGCTTGTTACGTTGTTGCCCAGGCAACCCGGGCGACCGCCTCCTCGCTTGGTCTCAAGGCTCCAACGGCCGTTCACATGGTCACCGTCAACCATGGGTTGATGTCCAGCGCCACCTGCCCGGACACCGGGCTGGTCAAGGTGTTCTGATTGAGCACCTCCCCGGGAAGCTCTTGGTATTCCAACGTGAATCTCTGCCATGGTTGACGGTGATGGTGCCCCAGCGCCACGGGTCATCACCGCCGCATCTGCTTCAAGTCCCGTGTTGACTGGTCGCCCATCATTGCGGGCTGGTGGGCATGAATTGGTCTCCAGCGGAGCACCCCGGACACGAACCCCTCGATGCAGGGGCCGGGCCCGTTTATGTCGCCTTCTCATTCGGCAACTCAGAGCGCCGGAGGCAGCATCAATCGGAGGCCAGCAGTTAGTCGCGTCATGACCGGCATAAGTTCACCTCACCGGGCATGGGCGACCTCGCATCGAGGACACGCAGCTTGGCGGACTTGCCGGACGTTCCGATGGCTGTGACCGTACAATGTCCTTCTTGCGTCGTCACACAGGAAATGGCCGATCACCTCGCGCTGCGCCCTCAACCGGAGGAACCTTTACGATGACTGTCCGTCCTGTTCCCGACCGTTACGTGCGTCTGCCGGCAGTACCTTGCGGCGTCGTCACGCTGGTCTTGGTCGTGGCCGTGCTGAGTATGCTCCTGACTGAGCAGGAGCACGTCGGGGCATTCGGCGGAACATACGAGTCACACCTCATCGCAGCTGTCGCACCCGGAGATTCACGGGCAGAGCCGGCATCCCTTGGGGAGCCTGTCACGGCGGGACCATGGCGCATGACCGTCCTGGAGGCGATCACCGGCCAGGATGCGACGGACCGCGTCACCGGCGCCAACCCCCTCAACGACCCACCGCGGGATGGGTTCACCTATGTCCTCATCCGCGTCGCCGCCGAGAACACGGGTGACCGCCCACTCCGCCTCGACACGGATGACTTCGCCCTGGTCGGCTCCTCCGGTCTTGTGCGTCGCTTCGTCGGAGCGCTGCCGCCGGACCCGGCGGTGGACACCACGGTGGAGCCGGGAGCGGCTCACGAGGGTTGGGTCGTCCTTGGGGCGCCGGTGGACGAGACCGGCTTGGTGCTGCTCTACGACAGCATCACGCTCCCCGGGTCCTGGGCCGATCGCGCCTTCGCCCTGGAGCTGGGCGCTACCGTCCCGCCGTCTACACAGCCGTTTGAGGAACCCGACGACGCCGGTACGGACCCCGCCGTGCCAGTTGGAGTAGGCGGGTCCATAGTGACCGTCGACTGGCGGGTGGAACTGCTGGAGGTGGTCCAGGGCGATCCGGTCTACGACCTCTACAACGGGGACTTCCGCGTGCAGGCACTGGACCGGAGCGATGCGAGTGACGCCGCCCCCTGGCTGGCGCTCAGGGTTCGGATCACGAATGTCCGCCCAGGAGTCGCGCCCGCGTTCCTTCCCCCGACAGCGTTCATGCTTGTGGATGGCGAGGGCCGCGCCGTACCCAACACGCTGACCTTGACGGCGGCGAGCCCGGACGCGAGCGGAAGCTACGCGCCCGGTGCCTCCCGAGAGGGGTGGGTGGTGTTTGAAGTGCCGACTCCCTACGTCGAGAGCGGGACCACCATCGTCCGCTTCCTGCCCTACCGGACCAACTCTGACCCGCGCTACTTCACCTACGGTGCGGAGGCAACGGAGGGCGCGGAGTAGGGGCAGGGTGGACGATCATGCCGCGGGCGAACTCGCCAACACCAGCCTTTAATGAAGGAAAACGGAGCGGCTCTCAAGATGCCAGCTGGCACGTAGCGGTGTTCTTCGCCTGCCCAGCAGCCACTCCGCCTCGTTCGATGCCCACTGCCTCACGGCGATTGCCCACCGTCTCTACGCCTCAGGAGACCGGGCGATGTGCCCGGTCCCCTGAGGCAGTCGGAGAACGGGAGATCTCGCGAGGGACGTGCTCCTAGAACGTTCCGCCAGCCGCCGGGGTGCCAACCCCGCCGACGATGAAGGGCTTGACGGCGGCCAGGACCTCCGGCGGCGTCAGCGGCGGCTCGGACGCTTCAAGGAGGGGCACAGCTTCGTTGAGAACGCCAAAGTCGTACTGCTGCTCATCAACCGGCTCGCCACCCAGTTGAATGATCACCTCGGTCAGCGTGGCAACGTGCGCCGCCTCGTGGTTGCGGATGAGGGCGAGCCGCTCATTGATCGAAACACCGAAGGGATCGGCACCAAAGTCGAAGAGATCGATCCCGTCACGGTAGAAGGCGTGCTCCAGATGCTTCAGCGTCAGCGTGTAGTTGAGGACATCGAGATCGTCCTCGAAGTCCTGCTCGACTTCCAAGACTGGGGTTGCGTCCTGCGAAGGCTGCCCGCGGCATGCCGGCGAAGGCCGCTGCCGCCGCGCCGGCCCCAACCACCTTGGCGCCACCCGCCAGGACGTCACGACGGGAGGCGAGTCGCTCGCGCTCCTCGTTCACCGCGTCGATCAGTAATTCGTGCCACTGTCGCATGTCGATCCTCCTCCACGGCAATCGTGCCGCGAGCCCCTTGGGGTTATGTGTCGAACGCATTGACAAAGGACGCCCGCCGAACCCTCTACGTGTCGTCCATCCGAGGCAGCCGCCCGGTCATGGAAGAGGCCCGCCTACCCTCTATGCCAGGATCGACAGGAGATTTTTCATCCCTCGGGTGCCGCTCACGTGTCAGGTTCGGAATCACCGTCGTCCGCCGCCGGTTCCGACACCCGCGCCCCGAATTGCATGGTGAGTGCTACCAGAGAGCCGACGGTGCTTCCTGCCACAGCGCTTAATGGAGTCCTAGTGAGACACGCCGCTGACGTGGGGCAAGCGCGGCGAGCGCGACCTACGGTGCCGCCTCGTTCGCGACCAGCGGCGCCTCGTCCCGCCCTCCCACCGCCAACCAGATCAGAAGCGCGATGCCAGTTCCAAGACCAGCAAGCGCATACATCGTCAACCATCCCGCCCGCTCCGCAATCCAGCCGGCGAGCGGGAACGCCCAGACCATGGTTAGGGAAAAGAGCAACCCTTGGACGGAGAGGATCGTGGCGCGCTGCGCGGCGGGGAGATCGCGATTGACGCGGTCTGCCAGGATGGGCTCGTAGAGCCCGGTGGCGAATTCGGCGATCACGTAAGTGATCACCGCGAGCACCAGCGACCCACTACCAAGCCCAAGCCCGGCAGCAATCACCGCGGCGGTCAGGATTGCGCTCCAAGCCGGGAATCCGCCCCGAGCAGTCACCCGGTGGGCCACCCACGCACCCGCCGCAACCAGGGCAAACGATCCCCCGATGAGGAGCCCGATGGTCGAGGTAGCCAACCCGTATTCCTTCAGCACCGCCTGCGCGTAGAGCTCGATCAGAGTCACTAACGTCCAGAGGATTGCCGCGAAGGCGAGCAGCGCAGCAAGCCCGGGGCGGCGACGCACGATGGTCATCGCCGCACCGATCGTCTGCCGGATCCCGGCATGCGCCTCCCGCTCCCGCTCAGGCTCCCGCAGACCCGCCGCCACCGTGGCCCCCGCCAGTCCGATCATCGCCGTCAGGGCGTAAGGCCAGGTGAAGCTGATATCCGCGAGGGTCGCGCCGAGCCAGTAGGCAGCTGCCGCGACAAGGTAGGAGGCCGACATGAGCCGACCGAAGACGCTGGTGAAGCGATCGGTCGTTCCCCGCTCTGCGAGAGCGTCATAGAGGAACGCGGTTTGAGCTCCTGAGCGAAACGTCATTGACGCTCCGGAGAGGTACATCGCCGCGCAGACAACCCAGAGATTCGTCGTCGCAAGCAACAACAACGCCGACAACACCGCGCATAGCGAGCCGATTGCAAGCGACCACTTACGACCGACGGTGTCGGCGAGCGAGCCCGTCGGCAATTCCAGAGTGATCGGGGCGAGGTGGAACAGCGCCTCGGCAAGACCGATTTGACCGAGAGAGAACCCACGGTCCTGGAGAAAGAGGATCCATATGCCGCCGGTGAGATTGACTTCCGACAGGAGTTGAAAGCCGTAGTAGCGTCGCAACGCGCCGGTGGTCCCGGTGTCATCTCGAACTGAACCTGCCTCATCGGGGGAATCGTGCAGGCCCGCGGGGATGCCGAGGCCAAGGCGTGGCTCAAGCACGGTGGGAGCGGGGCCGGCTACCCCCTCCGTGCCGTGCCCCCCGCCATGACCAGAGTCAGGTGATCCCATCTTCCCTACCTCGCCCGGGCCGCCACCGCAGGTCTGGTCCTCACCATGTCGTCGTCCGAACGCTACAATACGCGAGCGCGGTGGCGCGGAAGGCGGTTCCCCGGATGACGTGGCAAACCTGGCTGAACGGCGTGGGGATCGTCCTGCTCGGTGGCGTGCAGTACGGGCTGATGGTGTACGCCATTCGCGACCTCCTTCGTCGGCCCCGGGTGCGGGGCGACAACAAGGTTCTCTGGGGGTTGATCATTCTCTGCCTCCCCATCGCGGGCGCCATGCTCTACTCTGTCATGGGTCCAACCAGTTTCCTTCCCCGCCCTGACCGTCCATCGGCCCGCTCCGCTGCTCGCTCACGCGGTCCTGCAAAGCAACTCGACGGGTAACGGACGTTTTCGTCTTGGCGACTCCGGATCAGTCCCCGTTCGTCAACGGGGAGCGGCAGAGCGAGTCGTCGTTTGCCAGCGTCGTTCCTGATCTCTTGCCCCCGCTATACTCTTCCCACTATGGAAGCCACCCCTTCTTCAGCCGTTAGCGCTGACCACCCGGCGCACGTCACCGCCCTGCTGCGCTCGCCGCGATTCCAGGGACACGAGACGGGCGGACACCCGGAGAACCCGCGGCGCCTAGCCGCGGTCGAGGCAGAATTGGCCCGGCAAGGTCTGCTCGAGGGCCGCCCAGACATTCCCTTCGGTGAGGCTGATCGGGCGGCTCTGGAGCGCGTTCACGATGGGCGCTACCTGGCGCTCCTGGACGAGGTCACCGACCGGGGCGGCGCCTGGCTGGATGGGGACACCATGGTCGGACCGGACTCCCTGGAGATCGCCCGGCTTGCTGTCGGAGCGGCGATCGCGGGAGTCGATGGCGTACTGGACCCGGACTCACCCCTGCGACGCGCGTTTGCCCTTGTCCGGCCGCCCGGGCATCATGCGACCCCGACCCGGGGAATGGGTTTCTGCCTGCTGAACACGGTGGCGGTGGCAGCTGCCCATGCACTGGCGCGTGGCCTGGAGCGGATACTTGTGCTGGACTGGGACGTTCATCACGGCAACGGCACCCAGGACGCGTTCTACACCACCGATCGCGTGCTCTTCTGCTCCGTCCATCAGTGGCCCCTCTATCCTGGCACAGGGTCGTCATCGGAGCGGGGCGAAGGACGGGGCGCCGGGTTCACGGTGAACGCACCACTCCCCCGCGGACGAGGCGACGACGACTACCGGCGCGTTTTCGACGAACGGTTCCTGCCCGCCGCCCGCGCCTTCCGGCCGGACCTGGTTCTCGTCTCCGCCGGGTTCGACGCTCACGTCGCCGATCCACTGGGGGGGATGCGAGTGACGGAGGCGGGCTTTGCCTCCCTCGCCCAGCGGGCGCTCGATCTTGCAGAGGAGCACGCCTCCGGGCGGCTGGTGGTTGTGCTCGAAGGCGGCTACGATCCAGGTGGACTGGCCCGCTCGGTCGCGGCCGTCCTGCGCGTCCTGGACGGGGAGACGCCCCCTCCCTTCGAGCCGTTCTCTGGAACTGTCTCCGCGACGGGGAATCCAGCGCCCTGAGTCCCGTGATCGTCATTGCCCCGCTGTCTTGTGGTGAGAGCCATTGTTTGTAACGAGAAGGGAGGCCGGCGTACCGCCGAAGCCATGAGCAGTCGCATCCCCACCCCAGGCACGAACCCAACCGCCTACCGTCAGGACGACGACCGCCGTCGCGACGAGGCACGGCTGGTTGCCCTGGAGAACCAGTTTGACGAGTTGCGCCGCCTTACACGGGAACTGTTGAGCCGGCAGACCCGCGGCGAAGAACAGTTCAAACAGTACGAGGGCTCCGTCGCCCAGAACCGCCTTGTCCTAGATCAACTTCGTCAGGAGGCGCAGCAGACGGCTCAAGCCCGTGCTCTGGATGAAAACCGGACCCGGCAGCAGGTCACAGACATAGAGACCCGGCTGGAGGACGCGATCCGGCCGATCCGCTCCCTCCAGGCCCACGTCAGCGAGTTGCTCGACCTCTCACGCCGCAAGACCGACGACACCGGACAGCACCAGAAGCGCTACGACGAACTGCGCGGCATGATCGAACACACCCAGGCCCACAACGACCGCACCGCGGTCGTCGCGCACCAACTGCGGGACTCGTTGGATCTCCTCCGGACAGAGACCGACCAACTGCGACGCGATATCCTGAGGGCCGAGGACGCGATCAAGATCGTCGATCAGGACGCTCGTCGGCGGGTCGCGGAGGTCGCCCAGGTCGGTGAGAACTTTGGAGCGCGGATCGACGAACTGCGTTCCGACCTTGCCCACCTGTACGATCAGATCGATGAGACCCGGCGCTCCATCGTTCACATTGACCCGGCCCTTGAGGATCTGCGTCAGATCGACGTGGTCCTGCGCCAGGACTTGACGCGCTTCCAGGCCCAAGCCGTTGAGCGGCACGAATTGATGCTGGAGCGGGCGGAGGATGTCCGCCAGGAGACGGACGCCCGATTCGCCGACCTGGGCCAGACGATCGAGCAGCGGGCCGAGCGGCTAGCCGAGCGGATCGAGGCGGTGCAGGGGCTCCACCGCGAGGTTGGCTTCCGGGTTGCCTCGCTCAGTGGGGAACTGGACGAGCTGCGCCAGATTGACGCCGGCCTGCGGCGGGATCTCTGGTACCTCCATGAGCAGCGGGTGCGGATCCGGCTGGAGCAGGTGCAATACGAACTCGATCTGGTGACCGGACAGCGCCGCGATGCCGAGCAGACGGCCGGGTCTGGCCCTGAACCGCGTGCCCGCCGCCGCGCGCCCGCGGATGTTGACCACTAGCTGAGGGTGGAGATGGGGCAGCCCGCTCCTGTGGCTCGGGTCGTCCGCCCCTTACGTCTGACGTCAGCCACCAACCATCGCGCTACCGTCGAGGGGCGATGCGTTGCCTCCGCACCCAAGCTCATCTGGACCACACCCTTGAAAGGAAGGGACCGGCCGCCACCACCTCTCGGTGGCGGCGCCGGCCTCGTCGTTACACGACACTTTCGACCACTGGTGTGCCGACCGCTCGCTGTCCAAAGGGCATCATCCGCTGATGGAACATCGACGCCACCGTGGCGGCGAAGAAACCGACGCAGTGGGCGGCCGCATCCCCGACGTTGCGGAGGTCGTGGGGCACCATCGCGGGGATGAGTGCCGCCTGCCCGGTGGACAGCCGTCCCGTCCGTCACCCAGGCTCGCCTCGACGGTTCCCGCCAGCATCAGGAGAATCTTCTCGGCACTGTCCGCGCGCGTGTCGAGGTAGCACCCGGGCTCAATCTTGAAGGAGCTAACCGCAGAGTCTTCGGTACCGGAGGCGGGGTAGAACGGGGCGTTCACCCGGACGTGCATCGCCGCATTGTGCTCGTACCAGACATCGAGCAGGTCGAGGTTGGTGAGGTCGACCCTTCGCATGTCGGGCCTTCTTCATGGGATGGCAGTTGGCGCGGCCGCAACTACTCGCTTGGCGGCGCAAACATCTCGAGTTGGATGTTATCGGGGTCTCGGAACACCAGGACCGAGCCGTAGGGCCGATCGACGATGGGAGATTGGGTGCAGGGACGATTCGCGCTGGAGGAGCGCTCCACCCCCATCCCTTCCAAGTGCGCTTGCCACGATTCCAGGTCGGCGCGGCTTGGAACTGCCAGCCCGATGTGGTCGAGGCCGGTCCGCGTCTCCACAAACCTCTCACCCCCATTGGCATCGTGACGGTGGAGCACAATCATCAACTGCCAGGCGTCGTCGGCAAGCACTTTGCCGGTGCCGCCCTGGTGGGGTTCCTCCATCTTGCAGGTAATTCCGAAGACCCGCTCGTACCACGCGATGCTCGCGTCGAGGTCGGTCACCGTGAGGGCGATATGATGGATACCTGGGCGTGGTGCAGCCGACATGTTCGCCTCCTCGATTGGGGTCGGGCGCTCAGGGTCCAGTCCGGTTGCTTGTCCTTCCACCTCCTTCTCGGCGCTACCTTCTCCCTGTACGGTCATCCGGATCGGCTCCCCTAGCGGCCGGCTGTCCCGGTTCCCACTTGGCCCGGAAGAGCGCGACGGCCGCGGGGATAAGGCTTCCATACCGTCCCGACCCTACTGGCAGATGCGGCTCATTGGCCATGTGCTGAGAGGTGAGGCCGTGCATGACCGCGATGATGAGGTCCCGGGCCTCGCTCGTCGGGACGTCCAGCTCAATCTGTCCATCAGCGACGGCCGACGCTAGTGTCCGCTCGAACCTTGCGAGCTGGCGGTGGCTCTCCGCCATGCTCCCCTCGGAGGGGACAAACCCCGGAACTGGGCGCTCGAAGACAAGCTGGTACAGGTCAGGGTTCTCCTGCGCGAACCGCATGTACGACTCCAGCCGGGCATGGAACTGGTCCCAGAAACTGTGGTGAGCCTCGTCGTCGCGGTCCCGGTAGGCAACGTAGCTGCGGATTCCCTCCAGAAACAGCGCGTCGTACAAAGCCGCCTTGCTGGGGAAGTAGGCGTACAGGGAGGGGGCCTGCATGCGCACCCGGCGCGCCACCTCGCGGAGACTCAAGGCCGCCACGCCGTTCTCACGCATCACCCCCCGGGCTGCCTCCAGGATCGCCGCTCGCACCTCCTCACGATTCCGCTGCCGGCGCTCCTCTGGCGACAGGATGGATGGTAGGTC
>JAUJMG010000125.1 GCA_030446955.1 Thermomicrobiales bacterium | reverse complement strand
AGTCGGCCGTGGGGCGTCGGCTTGTTCACCTGTGGGCCTATTCCATTAGCAGTCTGCCACGACAAGTTATTAGGTGCAGATTCGAACGCCCCTTCTGCCACCCGCCGTAGCACACCTCTTGTCGCTTCCATCAGTTGATTCTTTTGATGGATATAATGGCACGAGGAGATGGCTCCGACCTCAGGCTCGCCCACCAATAGATCGACCGCAGGAAGATGCAGCGCTGATGAGCGGCGTGCCCCGGAAAACCTGCGTATATACCGCCGTTCTGGTTGGGCTTACCATCCTGGCAGTCGGCGCCTCTCTATGGCACGAAGGCTGGTCGTGGACCGCTGAGGCACTCGGCACCGCCGCCATCCTTTTCACGATGATCCTCCTTGCTGAGCACCTCGATGTCCATTTTCCTCACCAAGCGACCTTCACCGTGTCGGTGGGTGGCGTTCTCGCGTTGGCTTCGGGCCTAGCCCTTGGTCCACTGCACGGAGCCTTGGTCGTCATGGTCGGCAACTTCGTCACCGACGTGCTCGACGGTCGCAAGCCGATTCAAATCACAGTCAACGTCACCAACATCGGTTTCTCAACGCTTGTCGGCACGTCGCTCTACCAAGCATTGGCGGTAGAATCAGGCACGCCGCTTCATAGTATCCAGAATGCTGCTGGAATCGCGATGGCAGCTCTAGCCTACGCATTGATCAACAGTTGGATTTTAGCGTTAGTGGTTGCGCCAGTACACGGAGCGAAACCCTGGGAAGTTTGGTCAAAAAATAAGGATGGTTTCCTAATCGAGCTGGTTATGCTGGTGACACTTGGAAGCCTTATTCCAGTCGTGGCGAGCGAAAACCCCCTCGGCATTTTTCTCTTCATTATTCCGCTTGCTGGCCCTCACCTTGCCATTCGAGCGCTTCGCACCGTCGAGGAGGAGACTCGCGCGACGATGGAGAGCTTGGCCGATGCACTTGAGCGCCGGGATCCGTACACCTTTCAGCATTCCGTGCGGGTGGCTGAGTACGTGCGAGACATCCTTTTGGAGATGCCTCATCTCCCCTTGGAGGCAAGCGAGGCTATCGTCGCCGCAGCTCGTGTCCACGATTTGGGCAAAGTCGGAACACGCGACGTAGCGCTGCTCAAACCGAGCCACCTTGATCCGAGCGAGCGACAAGAGGTGCAACAGCACGCCACGATTGGCGCAAACATTGTCGAAAACCTGGAGATGTACCGCCGCAGCGCAAGTATTGTTCGACATCACCACGAGTGGTGGAACGGCACTGGTTACCCTGACGGCCTGGAAGGCGAAAACATTCCTCTCGGTGCCCGAATTATTGCAGTCGCCGACGCCTTCGATGCCATGACGTCGGACCGGCCGTATCGTTCCGCCCTGCCTAAAAGCACCGCCATGGCAGAACTCCGGAAGCAGGCGGGGCGGCAGTTCGATCCTGAGGTGGTCGCGGCGTTTGAGCGTTCTCAGGCTCAGAGGGTTGCTGTGCCAGGACGACGCCTTGCTGCGGCGGGGGGCGGGTAGACCGGGAGGCGGTGCTCCGCCAGCGCGATGACTGAGTCCTTGGAAGAGGTAGCGTGGTGCGCCGGCATTGGGACACAGAAGGGTGGGCAGAATGGTGACCGGCGGCGCGATCACCTTCGACTTCCACAACACACTCGCGACCTGCGACCGCTGGTTCGATCTCGAGGTCCACGATCTAGTGCCTGCCTTCCTTCGCTGGAGGAGCAAGAGCGGCGGTCCTCTGTTAGACGCAGATCTCGATACCAGGGCGCGAGTCACCTACCGCTCCCTCCGCCAGGAGGTGATCCAGCACGGGCACGAGATGTCCGCGGAGCAAGGACTGGCCCGCGTCCTTGGGGAACTTGAGGTGACCGTGGACGAGGAGGACATTGCAGACGGGGTGGAAACACTGATGCGAGCTTGCCTTGACGAGGTTCGGCCGGCCCCGGGCGCAGTCGAGACGATCAGGGGTCTGGCAGAGGCAGGTGTACCCCTGGGGGTCGTGTCAAGCGCGGTCTACCACCCGTTCGTTGGCTGGGCGTTGAAGCGCATCGGATTGGATAGCGCATTTGGCAGTATCACGACATCCGCGAGCGCCGGGTTCTACAAGTCGAGGCCCGAAATTTACGCCGTGGCCCTCTCAGCACTGGGCGCGGCCGCTGATCGGTCCGTTCATGTGGGCGACTCGTTCCGGTTCGACGTCCAGGGAGCGCGTCGGGCGGGGATGAGAACTGCCTGGGTGCAAGCCCAGCAACCGACTCCTCCTGGTGAACCGGCGGACCTGACCCTCCCGAGCCTGCACGGCGCGACTGAATCGCTCTTGTCCCTGCTCAATGCAGGTAGTGAGACCGTTCACTGGGCGCGTCACCCGTCGCCAACCGGAGCAGGATGATCGGAACCGACGAGGCGTCCGACCCCACCTCAGGTCCTGGCGCCGTGAGCCTCCGCTTCGACATCTTCACGCTCTTCCCGGCGATGTTTGCGGGACCATTCGACCTCAGCATCCTGCGACGAGCGCGCGAGCGGGGACTGGTGGAGATTCACGTCCACGACGTTCGTGACTGGACGACCGATCGTCACCGGACGGCTGACGATACCCCCTATGGTGGCGGTGCCGGCATGGTGATGGCCGCTCCTCCCCTCGTCGCTGCCGTGGAAGATGTCCTCGGGGAGGAACGCTCCTCGACCCATGTGGCATTGATGTCTGCTGGGGGGCGCCTGTTCCGGCAAGAGATCGCGCTCGAGTTCGCGGCCCAGCGACGGATTGCCCTTCTCTGCGGGCACTACGAAGGCGTGGACGAGCGCGCGGCGGAGATCTTGGGTGCCGAGCCGCTCTCTATCGGCGACTACGTGCTTACCGGCGGCGAGCTGGCAGCGATGGTGGTTGTAGATGCGGTCGCCCGGCTGGTCCCGGGCGTCATTGATGCGGCATCCATCGCTGAGGAGTCCCACGGCGAAGGGCTACTCGAATACCCCCACTACACACGCCCCTCGATCTTTCGTGGCCTCGCGGTGCCCGAGGTGCTTCTTAGCGGTCATCACGCGAATATCGCGGCCTGGCGCCGCCAGCAAGCGATCGTGCGGACCGCCCATTACCGCCCCGATCTGCTTGAATCCGCTTCCCTTTCAGCACAGGAACGAGCTTCCCTCCCGCCAAAGGCAGGCTCGGCTCAGATGTCTGGTTCAGAAGGTCATGAACCCCCGCCGGCGGAGGACGCCGCGCTGGGTGCGGCTGTTCCTCCATCATGAGCCCCGCGAGGAGACTCGCAGGGCTCATGAGCGGTACCGCTACTGAGATTGGCCGTCCGAGTGAGCGGCGGATGGCGCGGCAATCAGGTTTGGGGCTAACCACCCTGGGCGAGGCTGTGCCACACCTTCAGACTGACCAGGTCACGCTCCGCCAGGTGCCGGAGATAGCCGCCGACAGCCCCTTCAAGTTCATTGCGAAGGTCCGCGTCAAGCCGCAGCTTGGCAGCGGCGCCGAGGCCATGCCGATCGAGGGTGCGGAGATACTTCTGGGCATTGACTGAAAGCGGGAAGGAGGAGCCATCCGTGCCCCGGCAGAGCGGACAGAGCAAGCCGCCCTGCCGATTGCTCAACGCGTTCGGGACGGCCGTCAAATCTTCGGTGCACGCGACGCACCGGTACAGTTCCGGCTTGTAGCCGAGCAGCCCGAGCAGCGCCAACTCGAAGTGACGCGTCACCGCAAAGGCGTCCACCCCGTCATCGAGCAGCCGTAGAGAAGCGGTGAGCAATGAGTAGGCGGCCTCGTTCTCTTCGCGGTCTTCCGTCAATCGAAGCAGTAGTTCCACCATGTGGGACGCGTGGCCGTACGCATCGAGGTCCGTCCGCAGTCGGCGGTGGTAGTCGAGGGTCTCGGCGCCAGTGACCGTGTCCAGTTCGCGTCCTCGCGCAAGCATCAGCTGACAGCGGGTGAAATACTCCAGATGCGGGCCGAGACGGCTGTTCGGGCGACGGACGCCCTTTGCGATCACTCGCAGCTTCCCACGATGTGGCGTATAGACCGTGAGAATCCGATCCGCCTCCCCGTAATCCATGCGGCTGAGGACGACGGCTTCAGTCCGGTATAGCCGTTCATTAAGCGGAACGGACATGCTGCCCCGTCACCTTTCGACTGCTCGTTTTATGTCCACTATTGTACCACCGCAGGCGGCGCATTGGGCACCGATTCCGCGCCTCTGGAGCCGCAAATTGACATAGATCTTCGCCCGGTGGTAGGTTTCGAGCATGGGCACAGATGTATCGATGGTGGCAGCTTTCGCCGCGGGAGTGCTCTCGTTCTCCTCCCCTTGCGTCTTGCCGTTGGTGCCCGTCTACCTCGCCCACTTGGCCGGCGTCTCAGTCGACGAGACGAGCGGACCGGGACGACGTCGCGTGATGGGTAACGCCGTCGCCTACGTCGCGGGGTTCTCCGTTGTGTTCGTGCTGCTTGGCCTTGCGCTTGGAGCCGCCGGGACACTCGCCGCTTCTGCGTCCTTCGTCGCCGGGTACCGATTCTGGCTGGTGCGCATCGGCGGCGCCCTCCTGATTCTGCTCGGCCTGCACCAACTGCGCCTGATCACCGTCCCTTTTCTCGATCGCGAGCGGCGCCCCCTCACGACCCGGCTCCCGAGTGGCCGCGTCGCGTCCTCCTTTGTCGTTGGGGTCGGCTTTGGCGCGGGCTGGTCCCCTTGCGTGGGTCCCATTCTCGGCGCGATTTTGACCATGGCCGCGGTCCAGGGGAATCCTCTTCAATCCACACTGCTCCTCGCACTCTATGCCGCTGGAATGAGCGTGCCATTTCTCCTCGCGGCGGCCTTTGGCTCGGCGCCGGCCGTCATCCGTCGGGTCAACCGGCGATTGCACATGGTCTCGAGCCTCAGCGGGGCGGTTATGCTTGGCATGGGCGCGATCATGCTGCTCGGCATCTATCAGGGGCTCTTCACGAGGTTGGTCGCCCTCGCCCCCTGGACACCATGGGAGCCGAGCCTGTGAAACCCGTCCCGAGGGGTTGGCGCCCATGGCCGAGCTAATCGCGCCGGAGCGATCGGCTAGCCGACCGATCCTCGAGGTGACGGTCGATCGCATCTGGCGCTTCTTTTGCTCGGTGCGGGCGGCGGTCTACGAAATCGCCTTCCTGGCCCTCCTGGTGCTGATCGGCACCCTCCGGGGCAGTTCGGTCCCACGGCAACTAGCCGATCTGCTACCGGTAACGGAGCCGCTCGTGCGCCGCTGGTACGCCTGGGATGTCTTCCACTCCCTGCTCTTCATGGCGACCCTGGCCCTGATCTCCGTCGCTATCGCCATTGGCGGGATGCTCAACCGGGCACCCGGAATCTGGCGAGCCATCGCCCATCCGACCATCACCACAACGCACGGCTTCCTCCGTGCAGCCGAGCCCTCCGCTCGGTTCCGTGCAGGGCATAGCGCGGAAGAGCTCCTGAATCAGCTTCGCACGGTGTTTCAGGATCGCGGATATCGGCTGCTGACCCAACGTCGAGGCGAGGAGATTCATCTCTACGCCGACAAGCACCGCTACGCCAAGCTGGGAACATTCCCGTTCCACTTCGCCTTGATCCTCATCCTGGTCGGTGGAATCGCCGGTGCCAAGTACGGGTTTCGGGAGACCGAGTTCATCGTGCCTGTTGGAGAGACGCGCTCGATCGGCCACGGCACCGGCTTGAGTGTTCGACTCGATCGTTTTACGGACGAGTACAACGAGAACGGCGTCGCCAAGCGTTTCACCAGCGACCTGGTCCTATTGAAAGATGGTACCCCCGTGAAGGCAGAGGCGGTGACCGTCAACAACCCGATGACGTACGGGAGCGTCGTCCTCTACCAGACAAGCTTTGGCCAAACGGCCACGGTCCGAGTCACCGATGCCACGGGTGCAATCCTCTTTGATGGCCCTGTGGAGATGGGCTTGTACCGCTCGGCGCTGAACGCGGACGCGCCGGCCGGGCTCCTCCAGGTGCCCGGCACCGATGTCACCCTGAACCTCATCGGGCCGGACGAGGACCGCTACAACGCTCCTGAAGAAGACAACCTCAAGCTCACGAGCGGGCAGCTCTACGTCCAAGCGCGCCGGTCCAGCATGAGCGGCAGCGAACAGGCACCGTCCGCCGTCGTCGATCAGGGCCAGGCAGTCGCCCTCGGGGACATCAGGGTGACGTTCGTGCGGGAGGGACGATTTACGCTGCTCCAGGTCGGGCGCAACCCGGGCATCCCGATTTTCGTCGTGGCGGCGATATTCCTGGTCGGTGGCCTCGCGGCAACGTTCTACTTCCCGCACCGCCGCGTGCGGGGCATTGTGGCTCCTATCGAGGGCGGGAGCCTCGCCCATCTGGCCCCACTCGCCCGGCGTGACTGGAGTGGCAAGCGAGACTTCGAACGCTTGGTCGACGAGATTGAGGAGCGACTGAACATCGCCCGGGTCATCGCTGCCCCGGACGGCGTGGCTAATCCGACGTCCCCCATGCCGCCTCACACGTCGGGGGAGCCAAGACCGGCAGTTTGATGCACCGAGCGGATCACCGGGTCGGAAAGCGAGGACCGCGGATGATCCCGGAAGCAAAGCGAAACAGGACGCTGCCTCGTAATTGAGCGGGGCGCCAACAGGGGACGGCAGCCGATGGAAGGACTCGTCAAGCTCTCGTTTTACAGCTTCACCGCGGCCTCGATCGCGCTCGCCGGAGCTGCGATCTGCTACCTGCTCTACGCGTTGGGCCGGGTCCGGGTCCGGCAAGCCCAGCTTGCGACAACGGCTGGAACGACCATGGCGACCCGGAGCACAGAATTTGGCCTCAGCCCGGTCGGCCTTGGGCGCTTCGGCACGATGTTGACCTGGTTCGCGGTCTTTTTTCAGGGACTGGCGATTCTGTTCCGGACGCTGGTCTCCAAAAGTGCCCCGTCCAACATGTATGAGTTCTCGCTCATCTTTGTCTTTGCGCTCGCGTTGATGTACGTCCTGTTCGAGCGCACCTACCGGGCTAAGCAACTCGGTGCGGTCGTGCTCCCGGTCGCCCTGGGCATGGCCATCTACGTCTGGTCGCTGCCGGTCGGGCTCCGTGAAGTGAACCCGCTCATCCCAGCGCTGCAGAATCAACCGCTGATGACCGCCCATGTCTCGATGGCCATCTTTGCTTACGCGAGCTTCGCGGTCTCGTTTGCGGCAGCGGTACTCTTCCTGATCGCGAACAACCGGCGGGTCGCTTGGCTACCCAGCCCCGAGATGCTGGACGACATTGGCTATCGGGCGGTGACGATTGGCTTCCCCTTGATGGCCGGGGTGCTAATCCTCGGCTCCGTCTGGGCCTATCAAGCCTGGGGCACATACTGGCAGTGGGACCCCAAGGAGACCTCGGCGCTCTTTCTCTGGCTCATCTACGCGGTCTACCTGCACACGCGCTCCCTTCGCGGCTGGAGGGGCACCCGTAGCGCGATCATCCTCCTCATCGGCTTTGGCGCCGTGATCTTCACTTACTACGGGAACTACTTCTTTGGCGGTCTTCATGCCTATGGCGGCGTCTAGAACGCGGACACGGTGATGGTGACCTCGGACGCAACCCCTTCCAACCTTCCGCCGACGCGCCCTGAGCCAATAGTTGGCAGGCGGAGGAATCGGCTCGCCCAAGCAGTGCCAGCTCTTGGGGTGGCCCTCGTGATTGTCCTTGCAGCCTGGTTCGTCGGGGGGCGGGCAGGGTTCGACCAGATCGGTCGCGGAGGGGTGAATCAGCGTCACCTACCAAAGGTCGGCGAGGTGGCGCCCGACTTCATGTCACTTGATGAGGCTGGCAATCCGGTCTGGCTCTCGGACTTTCGGGGTCAGCCGGTTTGGGTGAACTTCTGGGGGTCGTGGTGCCCTCCCTGTCGAGCGGAGATGCCCGACCTGGAGCGGGCATACCAGAAACTCGCCCCTCAGGGGGTCGTCTTGATGGCGGTCAGCATCGACGAATCCCTTGAAGTTGCAGCCGAATACGCGCGCAAGAACGGCGCGTCCTACCCGGTCGTCAACATCCCCCAGCGGGGCCTCATCGCGCCGGCCTACGACCTCTGGAACGTGCCAACCCATCTGTTCATCGACGCGAACGGCGTCGTACGTGCGGTGGTCCCCGGGCAGTTAGACGCGGAAATGGCCGTCGCGCACGGGGAGTCGCTGCTCGCTCTGGACGGGACACCGGTCGCCTGAATCTCGTCTCGGACCCGGAATTTTCCCCATGCGCTCAGCCCATTGCCGGCCGGTCCCTCAATCAGCAGCGTATCCCGACCCGGCTGGTCATGGGGTAGCGCCCACCTTGCGGCGGACGCTACCCCATGACCGCGTGCTCCCTGCCAGCCCTCACAAGCATGATTTGCAGGAGATGACGCCGACGACATCGAGGCGCTCCCAGGTGGGCTTCCAGAGCGGGGTGCGTGGCCCAGGTGATCGGTCGCGATTGAGGGCGGGACTCCTACCAGTGGCCCCAGGACGACAGGCCGAATGGTCCCGGCGGGGGTGAATGCCTGGCCTCAGCTGGTACGTGGGATTGCAATGAGAGAAGCATCACTGCGTAGCGGCGGGGATCGGCCTGACGTGGAGCATCTCGCGGCGGGCTCTCCTCATGCGGCCCGCCTCGATCTCGCTACCGGAGAGCATCCCGGCCGGCTACGGGCAGCGGCGCAAGGCAACGCAGGAGAATCCTCGATCTCGCTGCATCCGGTGGAGGATGGTCCTCAATGGGCGGCGAGCATCGGTGGGCGGCATGCATGAGGGAGGCATGGTGCTGTGAACATCCAAACGGGCCCCAGCCGCTCTTTCCAGACCAACGAGCCACCCCTATTCAGGAGGCGGCCCATCTGGTTCCAAGACGCCTCGTGGAGCGTCTCCCTCAACTCTCCCGCGCCATCTGGACAAGCCCACGAAGCGTCCGCGCTCGCTCCGTGATCGCCCTCCAATCCCCCGCTCCCACGGTCTTGGCATCCACCAGGTTACTGCCTAGCGCAACAGCCACAGCTCCAGAGCGGACAAACTCTGCCACGTTGTCGAAGGTCACGCCGCCGGAGGGAACGAGCTTGACCTGGGGCATCGGGCCGAGCACATCCTTGAAGTACTTGGGACCGCCAAGGCTCGCGGGGTGGACCTTCACGAAACTAGCTCCCGATTCCCAGGCGGTAAGGATCTCTGTGGGTGTCAAGGCACCGATCACCGTGGGAATCCCGTACCGGTTGCAGAGCTGAACCGTCTCGTCTTTGAACGTTGGGGTCACGACATACTCTGCCCCAGCGAGAATCGCCACACGGGCCGTCTCCGGATCCAGCACAGTGCCCGCCCCAATGAACCCTGTATCCCCAACGGCGTCCCTCACCCTACCGATGGCTTCGGCTGCGCGTCGGTTGGTAAACGTGAACTCGACCGCACGGACGCCCCCATCAAGCAATGCCTTGGCAATCGCCACTGCCTCAGACAGGTCGTCCAGGCGGACGACAGCGACGACCCCGTCCTCCTCGATGATGCGCCTCCGGTCCATGCGTCACCCCTCCCGCCGCATCATCCTCCAGACCCGAGACGGCACGACTTGTAGCCATTCGGTCGCTCCCCGGTCGAAGCTCAACCGGGGAGCGACAGGGCCCTAACGATTCTGGTCCGCTTGACACCGCAACGAGGCCCGAGATCCAAGCAGCAGGATCGACAGCCCTGCCAGCAGGATCGCCGTGAGCGCCATGCGGGCGCTACTGTCCGGGCCGGCTCCGGTGCTGGGTAAACCGGCGACAGAAACGAGGCCCCCGGGAGTAGTCGGACCGCTCACACTGCTGGAGTTCTCCACCCCACTCTCGTGGTCGTCACCTGATCCCACCACTGCCATATCGGTGTCCGGAGCATCTGGACCGGTATCAGGATCATCACCTGGCTCCGTGGTGTCCGCGGGCGGGTCAGTCGGCTCTTCATTCCCCACCCCGGATCCATCTCCACCAGTTCCATTGCCAGGCTCTCCGTCGGGAGTGCCACCACCACCTGTTTCGCCACCATCAGTTCCGCCATCGCCAGTTTCGCCATCGCCATCCCCGCCACTCGACATCGGGACGAACACGAACACGGCGGTAGTTCCATCCGCGACGTTCTCAAGGGTGAGCACGTCCGCGACGGCCACCTGCCCTTCCGGACCGGTGCCTGGAACCACTGACACGCTCACCGTGGCTCCAATCGTGACATCGACGGAGAGCTCCCCAGCAACGGTCGTCCCGACCGGACCAGTCACCACGCCGCCCTCATCGATCAGGATTGCCACGCCTTCGGCATAGCGACAATCCGCGGGAACGGCCGCCTCGGCCGAGGGACACTGATACGCGTC
>JAUJMG010000124.1:7071-10362 GCA_030446955.1 Thermomicrobiales bacterium | reverse complement strand
CGAGATGCGCTCGGCCGTGCCCTCAACGGGCTCCGTGACGATGGTGAGGGGATGGCCGGGACTGAGGCGTACCGGCTCCCCCCCGACGAGTTCCCCGACACGCAGCTTCGGTCCCTGCAGATCCTGGAGAAGCGCGACGACGGCACCCCGTTCGGCCGCAAGCGCTCGGACCCTGGCGACGGTTTCGGCATGGTCCGCGTGGGTTCCGTGGGAGAAGTTGAGACGGAAGACATCCACGCCGGCGTCCATCAGGCGAGCAAGCGTTGCCTCATCGGCGCTTGCCGGCCCCACGGTGGCGACGATTTTGGTCAGCGGGCGGATGGGGACGTTGGGCACTGCAGTCCCGGCCATGGTCGCTCCTGCTGGATCGCGATGAGGCGCCCGGCCCGGGCGTTCAGCCAGTCTACCAGTCGAAACGAGGGTGGATGCACCCGCCCGCTGACTGCGGGCAGGAGAGCGACGATGGATGGAATGCGTAGCACTGGCCTCAAGTTCGTCTTCTTTTAATAGTTCTAGCTTGGCGTGTTGAGCAGACGGGGGGCGCCATTGGAGTCCTGACTGTTGGGACGCAACCGGGGTACGCATCAAGGGTGCGGGAGGGGGAACCTAGGCAGCCGGATACGTACCGCTTCGCGCACTCGTGCGATGATGTATGTGTTCGGCTCCGTGGAGTACGGGGAATGGACAGTTTGCTGAATCAACGGGAATCCTTGAGCAGCCGTTCCGCGATGACGCAGCGGGTGCTTGCGGACGCACGGCGGGCGTTCGACGAAGCTGACAGCGCTGTTCTTGAGCGGTGCGCCAGCCAGGCCGTCGCCGAGTTGTGGTCCGAGTCGATTAGAGTGAAGACGTTTTTGCCCGTCCTGGCGATGCGCCGGATCCGGGAGACGCTCGACCTGCAGAACCGCGTCCCGGGCGGGGAGCGATCGAGTCTCCGGTAGCCCACCAGGAGGTCAGCGCTTGCTCGTGTGGAGGGTCGGAGTCCCCGATGACACCCACCAAGAAACGCAAGGCCAACCGAGGTCATCAGGCTGAGCAGCAATCTAAGGCTGATGGCAAGGCTGACGGCTCCTCGTTTGACCCGGTAGGAGCGAATGGTGGCGGCGGGACAGCCTCGGCCACCACGCTCGTTGATGACACCCTCACCTCTGGAGACGCCCGACCGGACGTCGAGCCGTTGGTGCGACCTCCGCTCAACCCAGACCTCTACATCAATCGTGAGCTGAGTTGGCTGGAGTTCAACCGCCGTGTCCTGGAGGAGGCGGCGGAAGAGACGACGCCGCTTCTGGAGCGGGTCAAGTTCGCCGCGATCTTCGCCGACAACCTGGACGGTTGGCTGATGATTCGCCTCGCGGGCTTGAAGCGAAAACTCATCGCGGGCATCGGTGATCCCGGGCCAGACGGACGTACGCCGCCCGCCCAGTTTGCCGCGGTCCGGCGCCTGCTTCAGCAGCTCCTGGATGCTCACGCCAATCTGGTCCGCGAGGATTTGCTGCCAGCCCTTGCCGGGAACGGCGTGGATATCGTGTTCCACCGGGACCTGGAGCCGGCAGCGAAGGAGGCCTTGGCGCGGGTCTTCGAAGACGAGATCTTCCCGATCCTGACACCCCAGGCTATTGACCGAGGGCGGCGGTTTCCCCATGTGTCCAACCGCAGCTTGAACTTGATCGTCGTTCTCCGCTCGGCCGCTGGCTCCCGCTTCGCGCGGGTCAAGATCCCGGCCACGCTGCCCCGGCTGGTGCCGATCCCCGCGCCGGGCTCGGCCGTCGCCGCGCTGGCCGAGAACGGTTCGGCCGGTCCCTGCCGTTTCACCTGGCTGGAGCAGGTGGTGGCCGCTCACCTGGACCGCCTCTTTCCGGGCAATGAGATCGTTGCGTCCTACCCGTTCCACGTCACGCGCGATGCCGACATTGACCTGGACGAGGAGGACGACGACGCGTCCAACGACCTCATGTCATCCGTGCGGGAGTCCCTCTCCCAGCGCACCTTCGGCCCCGTCGTGCGCTTGATGGTCGATCGGACCATGTCGGAGGACGTCCGGGATTGGTTGGTGGACCAGCTCCACGCCTCCGACCGGGATCTCTACGTGGTGGACGGCGTCCTCGCGTTGGAGGATCTCTTCGAGTTGACCCGGATCGACCGTCCGGACCTCAAGGATCCACCCTTTACCCCCGCGCCGCTCAAGCCCGCTCCGGTCAACCCACCGCTTAGCGGCGAAGGCGGGGAGGAGGCGGACATCTTCGCGATCCTGCGGCAGCGCGACGTCCTCGTCCACCACCCGTACCAGTCGTTCGGGGCGGTGGTCGACTTCGTGCGCGCGGCGTCAACGGATCCAAACGTGGTTGCGATTAAGCAGACCCTCTACCGGATCGGGAAGGACTCGCCGCTCGTGCCAGCCTTGATCGAAGCCCGGGACGACGATACCCAGGTCGCGGTCCTGCTGGAGCTGAAAGCCCGCTTCGACGAGGAGAACAACATCACCTGGGCGGAGCAGTTGGAGCGGAAGGGCGTCCACGTCGCCTACGGGCTGGCTGGTCTCAAGACCCACTGCAAGGCGACACTGGTGGTGCGGCGGGAGCGTGATGGGCTACGTCGCTACGTTCACCTGGCCACCGGCAACTACAACGCCACCACGGCCCGCGTCTACGAGGATCTCGGTCTCCTGTCGGCGCGGGAGGATCTTGGGACCGATGTCGCGGAGCTCTTCAACGCACTGACGGGCTTCGCGCAGCAGGAGCGGTACCGGCGGCTCTGGGTTGCCCCAGCCAAGCTGCGGGAGCGATTCCTGGAAGCCATCGGTCAGGAGATCGCCGCCCACCGGCGGACCGGCGAGGGCCGGCTGATCTTTAAGATGAACGCCCTCGTCGACAAGGAGATCATTCGTGGCCTCTACGCCGCCTCCCGTGCCGGCGTGCGGATCGACCTCATCGTGCGTGGGGTCTGCTGCCTGCGACCGGGCGTGCCCGGCTGGAGCGACACGATCCGGGTGATCAGCGTGGTGGGACGCTTCTTGGAGCATAGCCGGATCTACCACTTCGGTGACGGCGGCACAGGGCCCGGTCGGACCTACCTCGGCAGCGCCGACCTGATGGAACGCAACCTCGACCGGCGCGTCGAGGCGGTCTTCCCCGTCGAAGATCCCGAGCTTGCTGCCCACCTTCGCGACGTCATCCTACCGGCCTACCTACGTGATACGGTCAATGCCCGTCAGCTCCAGGCCGACGGCACCTGGACCCGGGTCCGACCCGAGCCGTGCGAGGAGCCATTCGACGTGCAGCGATACCTGATGGA
>JAUJMG010000124.1:3172-6971 GCA_030446955.1 Thermomicrobiales bacterium | reverse complement strand
CCGCCGAAGCGAGTGAGCGCCTCCTCGAAGCGTTCCCGGGATGGCAGGTCCAGGTGGTTGAGTGGCTCGTCGAGCAGCAAGAAGTTAGCGCCGGAGAGGGCCAGCAGGGCCAGGGCGAGCCGTGCCCGCTCGCCGTAAGAGAGATCGCCAGCGCGAGCATGCACCGCATCGCCGCCGAAGAGGTACCCGTGGAGGAACGTTCGAGCCTCGGTCTCCGAGAGGGGAGCTACCGCGCGGGCCTGGTCCAGCACGGTGCGGTTGAGGTCAACCGTTTCCTGCTCCTGAGCGAATCGTCCCGGAACGACACCGGCGCCGAGCCGGACGCGGCCAGCACTCGGGGCCAGCTCCCCCGCCAGGAGTCGGACCAGCGTGGACTTGCCACCTCCGTTGGGTCCGGTGAGAGCGATCCGCTCACCGAACCGCACATGGAGGTCGATATCCTGAAGGATCCGGCGACCGCCCAGTTCCACGTCGGCAGCTTCGACGATGGCGACATCGCGGCCGCTCTCGGCTCGCTCGCCAAAGTCCAACGCCAGACCCCAGCGTCGCTCCGGCTTGTCTACCATCTCCTCGCTCGCGAGCTGCTTCTCTAGCTTGCGCTCGCGCACCTTCGCGGTGCGGGCCACCCGCTTCGCACGGGCTCGGGGAAAGAAGTGGTGCGTCGACAGCTCCGTGGCCATGGCGTGGGAGGCGACGGCCTGGATGTCCTGCTCGATACGGGCGATCTCTCTCTGCTGCCGCGCGTAGGCATCAGCTCGAGCATCCTCCTCCGCGCGCTTAGCCTCCAAGTAGTTCGAGTAGCCACCGGCGTAGGCTGTGACCGTGTGCGTGACGTCGTCCAGTTCCAGCACCGTCGTGACCACCGCGTCCAGGAAGGCGCGATCGTGCGAGACGACGAGAACCGCGCCACGGTACTGACGGACAAAGCTCTCCAGCCAGAGCAGGGCATCACCGTCGAGGTGGTTGGTGGGCTCGTCCAGGAGGAGCAGGTCGGGCCGGCTTGCCAGCAACGCTGCCAACCCTGCCCGTGTCTTTTGTCCACCGGACAGCACTGCGAGCGGAGTTGTAAGATCGATTCCCCCCACGCCGAGCACATCAAGCAGGGCAAGCAACTCGTCGACCGCAGCGTAGCCACCCCGAGCCTCGAATGCAGCGAGGGCGGTGTCATAGGCGCCTAACGCCACGTCCTGATCTGCGTCGGGGTCGACGAAGAGCGCTGTCGCGGCCTCAAGTTGACGCTGGGTGGCAAGCAGCCCACGCGTCGGCCCATCGAGCAGGTCCCCTAGGGATGCCCCGGGGAGGTCGGCGAAGCCCTGCCTCAGGTGACCAACCGTGGTGCCCGGGGCGAGGATGGCGGATCCGCCGTCGGGTCGGAGGTCACGGGCGATGATGGCAAGCAGTGTCGACTTGCCGGCGCCGTTCGGACCGACCAGACCAAGGCGATCGCCTGGATTGACATTGAAGGAAACCCGGTCGAGAACGGGACGATCACCGTACCGTATGGAGATATCGCTGACGGATAGCATGGCACTCCCGCATGGTGAGAACCAACGGAGGGCACCGGCGCTGGACCGCTCATCGTCGGTCGCCGCAACCGGGCCGTTGGTCATCGGACGCGCGAGGGGCGCGTCAAGGCGAGCGAGTGCTACTCCGTCACGGGGGGTGCTCCTGAGGCGCGGCTCATTCTGCCGGGCAACGGCAGGCGGTATTCTGCAGCACGATCAGTTGTTAGTCCGATCGCATCCTACTCTGATTTTCTCCTGAGGGAAAGGGGGTTTCCAGGCGATGATGGCGGACTACCCAACACGGGTAGTCCGCCATCATCGCCTGGGCTGGGTTGGACGGGCTACGGCATCAGTTCCTCGCCCTCATCGCCATCGCCATCAACTCCCGCCTCCGCCTCCAAGGCAGTGAGCGCGTAGTTGTCGATCTCCTGTTGCAGCGCATCCCGGAGGTTGATGAGATCAACGAGGTCCAGCCCGGCCAGCACCGCGCTGTTCTCCGGGTCGCCGTCATCGGAGCTGTTGGCAACAACGCGGAACTCGACTTCGAATCCTTCCTCGCCGTCCATCTCGCTGCCGGCCGGCGACTCGTCCATGTAGACGTTGTACGTTTCCATCCGCCCCTGCCCTCCCGTTCCTCCACCGTCCAGTGACGCGCCCACCCGGCGGGATGGCACAGTCTGTGGCCGCCGGCACACGCCACCGAGCGTGCAGCGTAGCGCCGACAGCCCCATCCGGCAAGCCATCGTCCATCATGGATGGATGGCCGTCATCTCTCCCCCCAATCTGCGGAGGTATTGGGGATGGGGTCGAGGGGCCAGATCGGTCGCGGAACATGGCGGAAGGGTAGATCCGCGAGGTTGAGGCGAGTTGGACCTGGCGTGTCGACACGTAGCAGGCGTACCGGCTGGAGTCTGGACGACCAGGGTGTGCCCGGTTTGAGGGCCACGATTCGGCGTGTCATGGGATCGACCCCAAGCGGGCCAAACAGGTCACCTTCGCCGGCAACAGGACGCCGCTCGCCGACCACGACCTCCACCGCTTGCCCGTACCGGCCTTCGCACCGGAGTACAGCGGTGCGGCCGGTCCCGCGGCTGGGTGTGGTTCTGTTGGCGTCAGGGCAGGCCAGCGCGCCGACTGTCGCGGTCACGTCGATCGGAAACCCATGCTCCTCACCAGAGGCCGCCCCGAGTGGCAGCTCCAGGCGGGTTCCGACCCCGGCGGCGAACGCTGAGGCAACGGCCGCCGGATCGACCATGAGGGTGAACAGCGCGTCGGGCGCGCCGAGATCCAGCAGCGCCCAGAGGAGCGCCGTGCCGTCTCCGGGAGCACCACCAGTCAAGTCGTCCCCACCGTCTAGGAGTACCAGTGGTCCGCCTGCTTCGCCGGGGTCCGAGTCGTGGCCGGGGCTGCCCAACATGGCAGCGTGGACCGCTCCCTCGACGGTCAGCGTGGACGTTTGCAAGGAGTGGCGCCGGGACCAGACCGCAGCCGCGAGGTCATCCGCCAGCCGCTCGGCTAGACCATGATCGCCATCTGTGACCAGGACGACATCCGTGCCGGCATCTGGCGAGTCGGCGTAGGCGAATCCGAACGCCAACCCTGCACGCACCACGCCCTGGACCTGTTGGGTTTCACGAATGAGTTCGAGAAGGGCGTCCATCGCTTCCGGGTGGTCCCTGACGACATCGGGCACGACGAGGAGGGGCAGCTTTCGAGTCGCGGTGGTGGGGTTGACCCGGCGGTTTAGGACGCGGTCGAGGGTCGTCAGAAGGTTGGGGGTGAAGTCCGGTCTGCGGCTGTGGGAGTCCCCCAGGAGAAGCACCACATCGGCGACGCCAACGAGACGATCGGTGAGGGTGGACAGGAGGCTGCTTGTGACGACGATCGGCGCCGTCGGCCCGAGCGTCTCACGGGCGCGAGCGACGATCGCCACTTCGCCGGCGATGCCGTCCTCAAGGATGGTCGTGCCCGGCAGATCCAGGAGCAGCGCGTCGGGCCGGGTTCTTTGAAGGCCAGCAGTGAGTTCTGCCGCGATCGCATCGAACGCTTCGAGCGTGACGGGTCCGCCGGGCGAGGCGGCCGCAGCGAGGATGGGTACCGGTTCCCAGCCAACTTGACCCGTTGACCCCGTCAGGACGGCACTCAGCACGGGACCAGCAGCCGGGAGGTCCAGGTCTTCGCCGGGGAGCAGCGGGGCGAAGGCATCGAGACCGGTCTGGCCGGACGTGAAGCGGTTCGTCAGGTGGCGGAAGCCGGCCAGGGCTAGGCGTGGCGGCATCAGCGAATCGCCGGAT
>JAUJMG010000124.1:0-3072 GCA_030446955.1 Thermomicrobiales bacterium | reverse complement strand
AATGAGGCGGCGGATGGCTCTCAGTTGCATTGACCGAGCGGTAGACGATTGGGTACGCTGACAAGAAGCTGACATTGGCTCCGACGGGAGCTCATAGTGGGTAGGTGCCGTCCGACCCGGCGAGAGACGAGGTGTCGACGGTGAGCCGGCTCCACCAACCGTCATCGAGAACATCCAATTCCCCCAGCAGTTCGATCCCTTACGAGATGAATGTGCAACCTGCGCGGCTGTCGCGGCGGCGGGTCCTCGCCCTGACTGCTGGTGGCGTCTTGGCGGCGGCTACTGGATGCGGCGGCGCCTCGTCCGATCGCCAAGCTCTCGTTCCAACGGTGGTGCAAGTCGGAACGCCGCCGGCGGCGGTGCCAGGGTTTGACGAGCCAGGCCGCTGGGCCGGGCGAACCCTGCGAGTCGGCGCATGGGGTGGCGAGGTCCAGGCGGCGCTCCAACTTATGGTGTGGGAGCCGTTTGCGCGTTTGACCGGGTGTGTCATCCAGGAGGTGATGACGGACTATGGCGCGCTCGATCGCACCGTTCAACGGGGTGATCCGTATGCCGACGCGCTGGTCGTCGACGCGATGCGGGTCGCTCCATTGGCCGCGCAGGGAGCCATTCAGGCCATCGGTGCCGATGTAGGGGCTGGCGTCGACCTGATAACCCCTCTGGACCGTAGCGTCCCGGCGTACGCCTATGGAATGGTGAGCGCGTATCGGCGCGAGACGGGCGATCCGGACGAAGCGCCCCAATCCTGGGAGGCATGGTGGGATCGGGAGCGTTTTCCGGGCAACCGTACCCTCTATAAGGGGGCATTCGGCACCTTTGAGTTCGCGCTCATGGCCGACGGCGTGGCCCCGGATAAGCTCTACCCCCTGGATAGTGAACGAGCCATCGAGAGTTTGAAGCGGATCAGCGGAAAGATCGTGAATCGTTGGTGGGAGAGCGGGGTGCAGCCCGTGACCTGGTTGAGCCGGGGCCAAGCGGACTTTGGCAGCGCCTGGCACTACCGGGTCCTAGCCGGGCTGGCAGACGGTGAGCCGGTTGGACTGGTCTGGGATCAAGGGTTGCTGGTGGCCGATCACTGGGTGGTGCCAACGGGAGCCGCTACGGATCTGACCATGGACTTTCTCCGTTTCGCGACGGCACCAGAGGTCCAGGCAGCGCTCGCGCAGCAGGTGGGGCTGGGGCCGGTCACCTCTAGCGCCTTTGATCATCTGGACCCGCTCTTCGAGCCCACCCTCCCGACCGCTCCTGAGAACCTCCCGAAGCTTGTGCGCCAGGATGTTGCCTGGTGGACAGCTAACAATGTCGAGGCCAATCAGCGGTTCAACGCCTGGCTTCTAGGCAACCCGGATGACTGAGCGCAGGCACCCGGGCACCGCCCTGTGGACCCTGCCGATGACGCGCCGCCGGGCGCTCTGGTCGGCTTTCGGCGGCGCCGTCCTTTTCGGTACAGCAGGCTGCGGTGGTCGCGCCAGCAACGAGCCTACTACCGTGCCGACCGCTGCACTGACCCCGACTCCGACGCAGGAGGCGATCGGCAATGAGATCGCCTCCCCAATCGCGGGCTACCTGAACCCGCAACGGTGGGTGGGTAGGACACTCACGGTGACCTCCGCGGGGAGTCGTGAGTACAAGGACGCTCAGGCGGAGGCTTTTCTGGATGCGTTCGCGGCCGCCACAGGCGCGACCGTTCAGCAGAAGATCACCGACATCGGTCAGTTGAAGAACCAGGTGGAGAACGGCACCGTCACCTGGGATGTCGTCGATGTCCCGACGGAGGAGGTCATTCCCCTCTCCCGCGCCGATTTCTTGACCCCGATCGATTACCGGCAGGTGGACATATCGACCGTCTTCCCGGCCGAGATCGCGATGCAGTACGGCGTGGGGTTCGCGCTCTTTTCGACGGTCATCGTCTTCCCGGCAGCAGCGCAACAAGTGCCAACTGGCTGGCAGGACTTCTGGAGCGTCGGCGCCTTCGGGGAAGGCCGGGCCCTGCGGAAGAGCCCGGTGGGCACCATGGAGTTCGCGTTAATCGCCGACGGCGTGGCCCCGACGCGGGATGCCCTCTACCCGCTCGACGTTCCACGGGCGTTCGCCAGTCTGGACAGGATCAAGCCGTACATCTCCTCCTGGTACGAGGATGGGAAGCAGCCGGTGGAACTGGTGCTCAGCGGGCAGGTGGGACTGGCGAGCGCCTGGAATGTGCGGACCGACATCCTCGAAGACCCCGACGCCGTGGCGCTGCAATGGAACGGGGGGATGCTCTCCGGTCAGTCGTGGGTCGTGCCGCGCGGGACCCAAAACGAAGACGTGGCGATGGACTTCATCAACTTTGCCACCCGCGCAGCCCCAAGCGCTAACTTCGCGCGGCTCGTGCCCTTTGGTCCGGTCAATCTCGACGCGTTGGCGCTGCTCCGGCCCGACCGGCGAGCGCTGCTGCCCAATGCCGACCCGCATCGTGAACTTCAGTTTGTCGAGAATTGGAATTACTGGGCCGACAACGTGGAAGGGCTCACGGAGCAGTTCAACGCCTGGCTGCTCCAGGAGACCGAGTCCGCCACGCCGGATCAATAATCGCCGTGGCATGAGCGAATGCCCGTACAGCTTGACAGAATCTCACGTAGGCGTAGTCTGAAGCACATCCGCATGCCCTGAGCCAGGACGGGTCCGACGCAGGGCCTGTGCGTTGACGTCCCGGGAGGAGGTCCCGATGACCGGGCAGCGGCGCCTCGGCCCGACCGGGTCCGACGACGCGGGTGCCTTCGTTGCTTCCGGCGCCGTCGTCGTTGGCGGCGGCATGGCAGGGCTGCTCGCCGCTCGGGTGCTCGCTGACCACGTCGAGCGCGTCACGCTGCTGGACCGGGACCGCTTTCCCGCCACGCCTGCCTTCCGCCGGGGCGTTCCCCAGTCGCGCCACGTGCACGCCCTTCTCGTCCGGGGCCTGGAGGTTCTGGAGGAGCTGTTCCCCGGGCTCGAGGCCGAGCTGGTCGACGCCGGCGCGCCGATTATTCCATCACCACGAGATGTCCTGTGGCTCAGCGCGGCCGGTTGGTGCCGCCGCTTTCCCCCGCGCCT
>JAUJMG010000586.1 GCA_030446955.1 Thermomicrobiales bacterium | reverse complement strand
GTTAAGGGTGCGACCGCCGCGGCACTTCTGGTTTCTGAGGGAGCCGCCCCATGAGTGACGACTACGTGACCCTGAGTGCCGCCGCGGTCCGCCTCGGAGTGTCGGAGCCGGCGATCAGACGAAGAGTGCAGCGCGGCGAGCTGCCGGTCTACTCGAATCCTGCCGACTTGCGATCCCGGCTGATCCGGGGCGCGGACCTTGAGCGCTACGCGGTCCCCCAGCCGGTGACGCCGGCTGCCCGGGAGCGCGGGGGCGGAGGTGATGCGATGCCCGGTTAACGAGAAACGGCGGCCCCTGCTGATCGGTGGTGACTCACCGATCGGGACCGCCGCTCGATGGTGCGAAACGCACCCCTCCGTATGGGAAACGGAAACCGGGACCGCCCCCGGCTGTTCGCTATCGTAGCGGAACGTCTTGCAGTTTTGTACCCACGAGGCACAGAGACTGCCAGCGAGACAGCGTAACGAGACAGCCGGCGAGCGTGTCACCGGGCAAGCCCGGAGACACAAACAGCGATGGAGACAACACGCACTACAGAGCGACACGAAACAACACACTACGAAACAACCGACCTCAGTCTCGCCGGCGCACTCCTGGCCGCTGGCCACAAGCTCAACCGCGTCGAGCGCCGCGCCGGCCGTGGCTGGTTCGTCTTCGAGCCGGACCCGCGGATCGGCACCACGATTGCCGCCTTCTACGGCGGCGGCCTGCGGGTTGATGCTCGAACGCTGACCGATCACCTCCGAGCACTGAAACAGGCGCTGCACGCCCCGGCCGGTGTGCTGTGAGTGCCGTCGGCTGCCTCTCGGCCCGTCACCGGCACATGCTTGAGGTGGAGTCCGGCATCGCCCCGGACGTGATCGCCCGCCGCGGCTACTACACGGAAACCGACCCCGCCGCCCTGGCCGCCCTTGGCTTCGCGCCCTACCAATGCCGGCCCGGCTTGGTCATCCCGCAATGGACCACCGCGGGGGTGCAGCGGGGCTATGTCCTGCGGCCCGACAACCCGCGCTGCGACCCCAAAAACGGCAAGCCCATCAAGTACGAGACCCCCGAGGGCAGCCGGCCTCGGCTCGACGTCCCGCCCGACGTCGCGGCCGTCCTGCGCGACCCCTCCGTTCCTCTGGACTTCACTGAGGGCAGCAAGAAGGCCGATACCGCCGTGTCGCACGGGCGGTACTGCCTCTCGCTGAACGGCGTCTACGGCTTCCTGAGCGGAAAGCTCGTCATCCCGGACTTTGACGACATCGCCCTGATCGGGCGCAGGTGCCGGGTCATTTACGACTCCGACGTGTGCCGCAAGCCCAGCGTGCGGGATGCTCTGGACCGCCTGGTCGGCGCCCTGGAGCGCCGCGGTGCCATCGTCGACGTCGTTTACCTCCCGGAAGGCCCCAACGGGGCGAAGGTCGGCTTGGACGACTTCCACGTCACCGGCGGCACCAACGCCGAACTCGACGCGCTGGCCCGGCCCTGGGAACCCAACGCGCTGCCGTTCGTCCCGGATCCCGACGACCCCGCCGAGGAACTCGCTCGCCTCCGCCGCGAACGTGACGAGGCCAAGCGCGCCCTGAGCGCCGCGATTCAGGTCTTCCTCAACCCGCATCTCAAATCCACCGAGAAGGTCGCTCTTGTCGCCACCTTCGGCCTCGTCCAACAAAAGCGCGAGCGCGGCGAGGTGGAACAGGACGGCACCGTGCGTCTCTCCTCCGCCGAGATCTCCGACGATTGGCGCCCGGTCCCCGAGAAAGGCGAGCACGTCGCGCCGCTCAACCCGAAGGACGGCAGCCGGCCCCGCATGTCTCGCGATCAGGTCCGCCCCATCCTTAAATCGGCCATCGACCGCGGCCTTCTCCCGGCCAGGCCGCGTCCGACCGTGCGTCACCGTGACGGCGCAAGTTTCCAAGACACCGATTGGGCCATTGCCCCGCCGGCGTCGCTCGACACGTTCCTCGCCCCGGCCGCCGGTTGGTGCCCGGACAAGATCGAGCCCCGCAAGCCGCGCCGGCAGCCGTGCCCACACTGCCAGGAGGAACACGCCATCGTCCGCAAGGACTACTGCCGAGGCTGTGGTGCCCTGCGCCACGAAACGGTGATCGACCCGCCCATCGAGCCCTCCGAACCGCCCCGGACCACCTCGGGAAAATTATCGGAGGTGAAAGAGACGGCCTCGATAGGTTCCCCCCCTACTCCGCCCCCACGTTCTTTTGTCGGGAAAAGTATCGGAGGTGCCGCCTCGGTCGCGGTTGACCCGAGCGGGTGGTTCGACACGGCTCCAACGAAGGGGAGCGGGATCAATCACTTCAGTTCGTGCCTCGGCTGCGGATGTCTGCTGCCCCCCGGGCACCGTTATCAGTGCCGCGCCTGCGTGGCATCCTCCCATGCCCCCCCTGATTCCGTGCACCGAGGAGCGGCCCCATGAGCACCCAACGGTGGAAACGCGCGGAGCGCGAAATCGCCGCGGCCCTCGGTGGCCAGCGCCTGTCCAACACCGGCGCCAGTCAATGCGACGTCCGCGCCGCCGGCTGGGCCGTGCAGGTGAAGACCCGGCACGAGCTGCCGGCGTGGTTCTGGGCGGCCGTCGAGCAAGCGGCGCGGGACGCCGGCCCGGATGAACGGCCGGCGCTGGTACTCAACGAGGTGGCCCAAGGCCGCAAGGCGCGGCGCTTGCTCGTGCTCGACTTCGCTGCCTTCGCGGCCCTGATCGGGGCCGAAACGACCAACAATCGTCCACTTCAGTCAACCACGGAGGGCACGATGCCATGACAAAACCGGACAAAACCGGACACGCCCTCAGCGTGGTCCAGCTCAACGCGGTCGACTGCCTGGCCGGCGGGATGAACGATCAGGAGACGGCG
>JAUJMG010000585.1 GCA_030446955.1 Thermomicrobiales bacterium | reverse complement strand
CGGCGTCCTCGGTGTAGAAGGAGGCGACGCGCTGCGGGTCGTGGGCGTTCCAGGCCGCCACCAGTTCCACCAGCAGCGGCGGCAGGGCCTCCGGGGTGGCGGCCGGGGAAGCATCCTGGGCGACGGTGGTGGCGACGCGGCCCGCGGCGAGGGCGCCGAGCAGCAAGACGGCGGCGAGCGCGAGCAGGACAGGTGTCTGACGACGCACGGCAGCTCCCTCCTCTGGCTAGGCGGACCCCGCCGAAGACGGGGTCCCGGCCGGGCACATAAAAACCCGGCCAGGCTACAACGGCCTCGACCGGGTTCGCCATTCACTCCGCCCAGCGCATCGGCGACCAGAGGAGGACCGCGCCGAGCATCAACGTGTCCGAGGTGCCTCTACCCTACACCCGCCCACGCTCAGGGCGTCAAGCCTGTCCGGACGGCTTTCGCGGTGGTGGACGCTTGCAGCAGAATCGTCAGCGTCTCGCATGGGCCATCGAGGCTGCGAGGAGGGATGTGTGGTTACCAACCCCGAGGCCGGTCCGGCTCTGCAGCTTCCTGAGGCAGTGCTCCAGGTCGTCGAGCGGACCTGCGGCTCGCTGTTGACGATCGAGCCCCTCGGCGGACTCAGCGGCAGCGACGTCGTGCGGATCCGGGCGGAGAGCGACAGCGTCGCTGTGAAAGGCGGGGGCCGCGCGGCGGAGGCCGAGTTCTACCGATCGGTTGCTCCCGGCCTCGGCGCACGGGCAGTCTCCGTGCCGGCCTTGCACTGGGCCGGGCGGGTAGGCGGTCGGTGGTGGCTGGTCCTGGAGGATGTCCCTCACCCGTTGCCACGCGAGCGCTGGGGGGCGGACGACGAACTGCTGACCATGCTTGCTCGTCTCCATGGAGGGGAGCCACTGCCGCGGCTCCGGGCACGGGATGCTTACCGTCCCGCCTGGCCGGTTCGCGCCACGACGAGGGTCCTGGCCACATTCCCGGCCCACGAAGCCGCACACCTCTCCCCGATCCTCGACGCCATGCGCTTGGCTGCCAACCACCTTTTCGTGCCGGAGCACCCTCTGTCCGGGGACGCCAACCCGTGCAATTGGGGAGTACGCGCCGATGGTACGGCAGTGCTTTTCGACTGGGAGCGATTCTGCCGCGGGTCCCCGGCCATTGACCTGGCAACAATGCTGCCCGGATTGGGGACGCCGGATGAGTACACCGGCCTCGCCCGTCGGTACCTAGCTGCCGTGACGAGCTCGATGTCGCGCGGGGAGACTGAGCGGCTGGCACGTGACATCGGGCTCGCAAAGGCGTGGACCGTCGTCGAGTTCTTGGCGGGTGCGGCCGAGAGAGGGCTGGAAGACGAACCGACGACCAGCTGGCTCCACTCGGTGTTTCCAGGGTGGGTGCGCTCGATGCGCTGGCTTCTCTGATAGGGACTGAGCCTCAAGATGAGTGATATCACGAAGCGGTCGGACCGTAACGTGTCGGAGGTGCTTTCATCCCAAGGACGCCCGCGACCATGGAGTCAATCCCGCCATGATGCATTGGGGGGCGGGCTCGATGCCTGGACTGACCACCGCCGGCGGCATGTCGATGAAGGTGTGATCCCAGGGTAAGGGACACGATGAGCGCGGCGACGAGCGATAGAGCGCCGGGATTCCTGGGCAGGATTCGTCGCTTTCGTCCGTTGGCGGTTACGTGGCACGAGGTATTTAGCCCTCTCTCGGCCGAGGAGTGCGCGGAGCGCCTGTGGCAAACCGCACAAACCGAGGGAGCCATTCCCTGGCAGTTCTGCGACTCCCGCGCCACCCGGCGGGAGCAGGAGACGCGCCGCCCGGAGGTGGTCGGTACCGTCACGGGAGCGGCTTTGTCCTGCAGCGTGACAGGACGGCAACCCCCGCCCTCGATCCTCGCCGGTGGCCAGTTTCGGCCGACGCCGGACGGCACGCTAGTGGCGGTGGCTTTTGGTCCGTCGCGTGCGCACGTCTTAGCTGCTGATCGTGGCCACGGCCCTCTACGCTGTGTTCCTCGGCGCACTCGGGGTCCTCTTTCTCGTCGCCCAGTCCGCCGTCGCCTTCGATGTCACGAGGGTGCTACCGACCTTCAACCCGGACCTGCTGCTCCTGATCCTGATCCGAGAATGGCGCATGGCGAGCGACAGGGAGCGGGCGCGGTGCGACGGAGAGGAGCTGCTCGCCTTCTTGTGCGATTCGCTCCAGGCTTCGATTCGGGCTCTGCAGCCACCTCATCCTCTCTCCTGAGAGCTTGTCGTTGCACCGAATACCGAAATCAAGTGGACGACGATGATGAGCAACACCGAGCCGCCTTTCCAAGGGCGCCAACCCGAGCACGGCGATGGCGTCCAGACTTTCATCTTCGGGAGGTAGGGGCGGGCGAGATAGCGGGTTGCAGAGCCTGCCGGACTGCAATTGTCCACCACACGTGGGGCTGGCTAACGCGGATCGAAGCGAACCTACGTGGCAGCCTGCGAAGAGCCTGGCGTGACTACCCAGTGGTCGCTCAGGAAGCCCTTGCCTCGGCTGGCTCGGGGCCTGGTCCGCGGACACGCAGAGCGCGAACAACATTGGGGGAGGTCTGTGCCGATGACCACGTTGGTGACCGGAGGAAACGGGTGGGTGCCAAGCCATCTGGTACGGCGGTTGGCGCGGCGGGGAGAGCGGGTCATCTCCTACGACCTGATGGAGCCAGACGAACTCCTGGAGGAGTTTCTGGGCGATCTGATGGAGCAGGTTGTCTTCGAGCCGGGAGACGTGACCGACCGGGCGCGGCTGGTGGAGGTGGCGACCCGCCACGGGGTGACCCGGGTGGTGCACGCGGCGGTGATTACCCCCCGCCGGGAGCGAGAGGCGCGCGAGCCGGCGCGGATCGTCGAGGTCAAC
>JAUJMG010000584.1 GCA_030446955.1 Thermomicrobiales bacterium | reverse complement strand
CCCGCCAGCCGTCCGCCCACCTCCCGCCCGTAGGAGGTCAGCCTTCGGGTCCCGACCACCGCTACCGCCAGCCCGTCCTCGGGCAGCAGTTCCCCCTTCACGTACAGCACCGGAGGCGGCGAAGGGATCTCGGCCAGCAGCCGGGGGTACCCATCCCCGCCATGGGTCAGCACCGTCACCCCCGCCCGCTCAATCTTGTTCATCTCGTCGTCAAGGGAGAGAGTCCGGCGAGTCTTGACCAAGCTCTCAACGGCCCGCTCATCCAGCACCGTCCGCAGTTCGCCGACGGGTGCGTCCCAGGCCCGTTCCAGGTCGCCAAACCGTTCGATCAGCCGCCGGATCCGGCTCGGTCCCACGTAGGGAACCCGGTGGAATCCAACCCAGAACTTGGCGCCATCGGCGCGGATGGACGGCACTCAACGATCTCCCCTGTAGCCCGCATCTCGCTCCGCGGCAAGGTGTGGGCCGGCCGTAGCAGCGCTCCGTGCCTCCACATCCTGTTCCGCGGCGGCCGAGTCTACCCGACGCAGCAGGGCTGGTCTACCGTCACTGTTCATGCGTTCTCAGGCCATCTTGACGACTCGGCTACCATGGCGGCATGGCTACCATTCGTCCGATCCGGCCAGAGAGCGATGAGCCGACCGCCCTGCACGTCCGGGCGCTGGACGACCTGCGCTTCATTCGTGAGACGATGGAGCGCTCCGCGGCATTTACCGCGATCTCCGGGGTCGGCGAGGTCGTGGTTGGGATCAGTGCCCTCATTGCCGCAGTGGTGGCAGCGCTGCAGCCGACGGACACTCGGTGGATCGTTGTTTGGCTGGTTGAGGCCCTCGTCGCGCTTGCCATTGGCGCGATCACGACCGGGCGTAAGGCTCGGCGAGCCGGCGTGCCGCTCTTCTCGGGGCCTGGACGGCGGCTGGCCTTCAGTCTCACGCCGCCACTCATCGCGGGGGCGCTGCTGACGGGCGTACTGATCCGCTCGGATGACCTGTCCTTGCTGCCCGGGGTCTGGCTCCTGCTCTACGGCACGGGCGTGGTGACAGGCGGCGCCTTCTCGGTCAAGATCGTGCCGGTGACAGGGCTCTGCTGCATGGGGCTGGGTGCGATCGCCCTGCTTTCGCCCAACTCCTGGGCCGACCCGTTGTTGGCTGCCGGATTCGGCGGTCTCCACATCCTCTTTGGAACCGTGATCGCTCGGAGGCATGGAGGCTGATGGGCAAGCGACGAGCCATCCACCCCCCTGACGACGGCGACGCGTCGCGAGACGAACTGGCTCTCCGAGCCGTGGCCGGCAACGCGCCCGCGGGTCTGGACCGTGTTATCCACGAGCGGATGCGACTGGGCATCGTCAGCGCCCTGGCCGTCAACCAGTCCTTGACCTTCAACGACCTGAAGGGCCTGCTCGGTGCCACCGACGGCAACTTGAGCGTTCATGCCCGAAAGCTGGAAGAGGCGGGCTACGTCGCCTGCCGCAAGTACGTCGAGGGCCGGGTCCCGCGAACGGAGTACCGCTTGACCGGCGAAGGACGCCTCGCGCTAACCCGCTACCTCGACCACATGGAAGCCCTCATCCGGGCCACGCGGAACGGGTAACAGCGGGGTTCAGCGCCGGTGCCGCCACCTGCGGCCGCTCATGCGTGACACGTCCCGCCACGCCGATTGACCCATTCCATATAAAGTGCCACCAGGTCCCGCCGCTGCCCTCGACCATCATGGTCCCGCGCCCTACGGTTGGTTCCCACTCACCTTGGGCAACTCCGGATGGGCGCTCCATTCCTGCCACGATCCGGTGTAGAGGGCGACATCCTCATAGCCGATCAGCCGGAGCGTGAAGAAGGTCACCGCCGAGCGCACGCCCGACGAGCAGTACGGGATGATCCGCTTCTCTGGCGTCGCCCCAACCTCGGCGTACATCGCTCGGAGTTCCTCGACGCCCTTCCAGAACGCCGGTGCCTCCTGTCGCGCGTTGCGCGGGAAGTTGACGTTGACGGCACCCGGGATGTGACCGGACGCGTACTCCTGAGGGGTTCGCGCATCAATAAGAACGACGCCGGGATCGTCCAAGCTTCCGATCACCTCATCACGCTGGGCAAGCACCTCCGGTCGCGGCGTTATGTCATACCCCCCCGTCCCGGGAGTCCCCTCTGGTCTGTCGATCGCGGCGCCGGTGTCCAGGCTGCCATCTGACTGTCGCCACGCCGCCAGACCGCCGTTGAGGACGTGCTTATCATCGTGCCCGAGATAGTGAAGAACCCACCAGAGCCGAGCCGCGAACAGCGTTCCCGGGTCATACGCCACAACGGTGCGATTTCGCGATACCCCAAGATCGGCAAGTATCTGCCCCGCCTGATCACGCCACGACGCAATCGAGGCATCTGAGGTGTCGACGACCTCTAAGGCCGGCCAGTCAAGCTGAACCGAGCGCGGAATACCACCCTTCGCGAAGTCTTCGGAAGGCATGAAGCCAACCACCACCAGCGGCGGCTCGTCGAGCCGCACTTTCAGCGAGGAAGCCTCGATCAGCATCTCCGGACGGGGGTACGCGTTCCCGCCAGTCGGTGCGGTGACTGGGGTTCCTTGACCGAGCGAACGTCGAGGCACGATCGCACTCATGGCCCAACCGGTGCCTGCCGCCACCCCCAACCGCAGGGCATGCCGGCGCGTGAAACCTTGTTCTCTCGTTGTCCGACGCCCCTTCATCGCTGCTCCCCTTGTCATGTGCCCAAATGCCTGCCCTAAGTTGACGTTGACTCATCTCCGAGCGTCCCGAACGCGTCGAGGAGTCCGGCTGTCTCTATCAGGCACCGTACTCCGCGGTCGCTCCCCATGAGAATGCCTGCCCCTTCGCCGAGCCACGAGCAACACCAGGTAGGCA
>JAUJMG010000123.1:6469-10436 GCA_030446955.1 Thermomicrobiales bacterium | reverse complement strand
CCATAGAGGGTGTCGGCGCTCTCGATCGTGCCCCGGTTGTGGGTGATCACCACCACCTGCGTCTGTTCGGCGAGCGCCCGCAGTTGCTCCCGAAACCGGACCACGTTCGCTTCATCCAGCGCGGCGTCCACCTCGTCCAAGAGGCAGAATGGGGCGGGGTTCACCCGCAGGATCGCGAAGAGCAGCGCTGCTGCGGTCAACGCCCGCTCACCACCAGAGAGCAGGTCCAGGCTTTGGAGCCGCTTACCCGGCAGCTGGGCCACGATGTCGATTCCGCCGGCCGTGCCATCCTCCCCCGGTGCGAGGACGAGGCGCGCCGAGCCGCCGCCGAAGAGGGTCGTGAAGGTCTCCGCGAAGGCGTCCGCAACCTGGGCGAAGGTGACGTCGAATCGCTCCTTCATGGCTCCCTGGAGATCGGCCAGCAGTGCCCGCAGCGCCGCGGCCGCCTCCTGCACATCCGTGAGTTGCCCACGCAGGAACGCCTGGTGCGTGGACTCCCGCTCGTACTCCTCCACCACGTCCTCGCCCACGTAGCCCACGCGCCGTAGCCGCTCCCGGAGCCGCGCGATCTCCCGCTCCACGTCCTGGGGCGTCCCGAGCTGAGGCTGGGCATCGACATCGATCGCTTCGGATGTCCGGAGCAGTTCGTCCGGATCGTCCAGCTCCAGGTCATCAACGATGCGCTGCCGGATCGTCGCGAGCTCGCCCCGCGCCCGCACAAGGCCCAGTTCTTCGCTCCCGTGGGCTCGCTCTAGGTCCAGCAGCGTCTCCCGCGCCACCTCCAGGGCGCGCGTCAGGCGGTCCACCTCCGTGGTCGCCTGCCGGACCCGGATCTCGCGCGGCACCCGCTCGGCCGCGATCGCTTTCCGCTCCCCCTCAAGGTGCGCTGCGTCCCGCGTGAGGCGCTCCTGCTGGGCGGCCAGGGCGGCCCGCTCTCCGTCCAGCGCTGCCGCGCGATCCCCGCGCAGCGCCAGTTCGTCTGCCAACGCCCGCTGTTGCGCGACCAGCCCGCTCTGCCGCCGTCGCTCGGCTCGCAGGCGTTCGTCCAGGGTTGCCAGGCGCCGCTGCTCCTCCGCGAGGACCCGATCCGCGGCCAAGACCGCCTCCGCATCCCGCGCCTGCTCGGCGAGCGCCGCCTCGTGCTCGGCCCGGGTTGCCGCCGCAGCCGACTCGAGCGCTACTGCATCCCCCTCAAGCGCCAGCAGATCCGCCTGCCGCGCCGTAAGCGCCTCATCCAACGTCCTCAGGCGGCGCTCCGTGGTCACCTGCTCCGCCTGCAAGTCTTTGAGCCAACCCGCCAGCCGCGCCCGTTGCCCCTGCCGCTCCTTGCATGCCGCGACCACCCCGGCCCGGGTCGCCTCCACCGCTTGCCGCTCCGCCATGATCCGCCGGGGCTTCTCGGCGGCAGTATCGAGCGCCGCGACCGCGGTCTCTCGCATCCGCCGCAAGCGCTCCACCTCAGCCGGCAGCTCGCGCAACTCGCGCTCCCGGGTGAGCATGCCACTCTCCCGAACCGCAGCGCCACCGGTCACCGAGCCGCCCGTTCGCGCGATCTCGCCACGGAGGGTGACCACACTCCAACCAGTCGGAAGCAAAGGCAGCGCCTCCCGCGCTACCGGCAGGTCCTCCACCACCAGCGTTCGCCCGAGTAACGCGGCAACGACCGCGGCCAACTCCGGCACCACCTGCACCAGATCCGCCGCGACCCCGTGCGCGCCGGGCAGCACCAGCGCTTCCCGCGGCAACGAGCGTGAGGCCGGTGCCGGCCGGCCCCGACTCCCTCCACCGACCGTGTCCAGAGGCTGGAACGTGGCGCGGCCGGCGTTGGTCCGTCGCAAGTGGGTGATAGCAGCCTCCGCGTCCGCCCACCGCTCGACGACGATATCCTGCAGGTGCCCGCCAAGGGCAACCTCGATGGCGGTGTCGTAGGCGTTCCACGGCTCGATGAGTTCTGCCACAGTGCCCCGAATCCCGCGAAGGGTTCCGTCCCTTGCCGCCTGAAGCGCGGCCCGCACGCCAGTGTGGAGGCCCGTGCCGCTCTCATGCAGCCGCTGCAGCACGTCCAGCCGCGTCGTGGCCTGCCCCAGGTTCCGCTCCGACTCGCTGGCGGCGGCGTGGGCAGCCTGGACCGCCATCGTCGCCTGGTCGGCCGCGCGCGCCAGCTCTGCCAGGCGCGCATCGAGTGCCGCCACTTCGGCCTGATCGGCATCGGCGGAGCGATCGAAGGCCGCCAATTCCTCCGCCAGCCGGAACACTCGCTCGCTTCGCGAAGCATTCGCCGCCTCGATGCGTGTTCGCTCGGCGGTGTCGGTCTCCCGCCGTTGCTCGAGCAGCGCCCGCCGCCGAACCAAATCGTCGGCCGAGCGCTCCTGCTCCCGCAGCGTCCGCGCCAGATTGGCCAAGCGCCGCTCCAAGTGCCGTCGCGCATCGCGGGATGTCGCGCCGTCCGCCTGCAGTCGCGCCACCGTTGCCCGGGCGGTCGCGGCATCGGCCTCTACCGCGGCCAGTGTGCCCTCCAGCCCGGCCAGCTCCGCCGTGACCGACACGACCTGCTCGTCGAGCCCGGTCTGGGTATCCGCCATGTCCTCGCGGCGGCGGGTCAGCGCCGCATACCGTTCCCCTGCCAGATCCCGCTCGTGCCCGATGCGACGAGCCTGGTCCAGCACCGCCTGCAGCCGGGCATCTTGCTGGTCCAATGCGGCCCGGGCCTCCTCGGCCGCGGCACGGGCAACCTGCACCGCCGCGATCAGCCGGTCCACGTCCTCACGACCTCGTGCCAGGTCAGCGGTACCCTCGGCCGCAGCTTCCGAGGCTGCCGCCAGGTGCCCAAGCGCCGCGCGGAGGAGGCGACCGTAGTGGTGTTGCTGGAGCGCCTGGAGGCGTTCCTGAACGCCCTTCCACTCCCGTGCCTGCCGTGCCGCCCGCTCCAGAGTCTTGAGGCGAGGCTCTAGTTCGGTCAGCAGATCGGTCAGACGGGCGCTGTTGGTCTCGGTCTCGGTGAGGTTCCGCTCGGCCTCAGCCGCCTTGAGACGCAGCCCCGTGAGATCCGCGGCATGCTCGAAGAGACCGCGGCGCTCCTCCGCCCGCTGGCTCAACGCCGCGTCCACCAGTCCCTGCCCAACCACGGTATGGCTCTGCCCAAGGGAGGCGGTCAGGTGCGCCACGTCCCTAAGACGAACGCGCTTGCCGTTGATTAGATACTGATTCTCTCCGGTGCGGTAAGCCCGACGGGTGACGGTGACTTCACTGAAGGCGATCGGGAGCCAACCGTTTGTGTTGTCTAAGGTGACGGCCACCTCGGCCATCCCGGAAGGCGCCCGACCACTGCCACCGGCGAAGATCACATCCTCCGTCCGCTTGCTCCGCAGCGCGCCGTGGCTCTGCTCCCCGAGCACCCAGCGCACAGCGTCGGAGATGTTGGATTTGCCGCTGCCGTTCGGCCCGATCACGGCCGTGATCCCGGACTCAAAGGCGAAGACAGTGCGGCCGGCGAAACTCTTGAACCCGTGTAGTTCCAATCGGGTCAGGCGCGGGGACGCGGAAGACAGACTCACCGCTGGCACCCATCCAAGCGGGGCCAGCATCGGGAGCCGTGCTGAAGGAACAACCAGCCCCTACGTGACGGCCGAATGCTCACCCTGCGGGCACGGTGTAGCGGGGCAGTGGCATGGTGGGAGCAGTTCATCAGCAGCGTCGTGGCTCCACTGGGACGGATGCGCAAAGGCAGGCCGCGGGATAGCCGGCAATTCGGTCGTTCAGCCGCGATCCAATGCCCCGTCCTCTAGGCAAGCACGCAGCACCCGAGGCCATCTCCGTTCGCCTCGTGGCAAAGGAGGGAGACTGGCTCGCGGCGTTGGGAATGCCCGATGGTACCATCGCCTTCCGAAGGCGGACAATCGAGGCCCAAGCGGGCGAAGGCAGAGCGTGGGAGCGTAGGACGTGAGCGACGTGGGTCAACCGTCCGCCG
>JAUJMG010000123.1:2327-6369 GCA_030446955.1 Thermomicrobiales bacterium | reverse complement strand
CACGCCGTCCATACCTGGAGCGAGTTCCATCCCCTGCTCTCCCCATACCCGCGTCGCGTCTCCGAGGGCCGAGTCCTGTTCGATCGCGCCATTGATGCAGCGGTTACCCTGGGCGCCCAGGTTCTCGTCTGGCACGGCCCGAAGCGGCAGGAGGTTGGCCTCCCAGGAGGCTGGGAGCGATTCGTGGAGGCCGTGGAAGAGATTGGTACGGCCTGCGGCATCGCTGAGGTCACCCTGGCCCTGGAGAATGTCGGCCGCTGTGCCCTGCGCACCGTCCGGGATGTCGCGACCTTCGCCGGTTGCCTCCCAGCGTTCAACCCAGCGGCGCGTGTCGGCTTGGCGTTTGACCCCTTCCAGGCCATCGAAGCCGGGGTGAACCCCTTCATGATCCTTGCCGCGATGGGGGACCGCGTCGTCGACGTTCACCTCAGTGACGGACGGCAGGGCGATGCCGACGCGCGCCATCTGCTGCCAGGGGAGGGCAATCTCCCTTGGTCGGCGCTGCTTCGCGCCGTCGCCGGCAACGGTTACGCCGGCCCGCTGATGCTCGAGGCGGCGTTGGACCGGGAAGGGACGGCGCTTGAGCGTGTCCGGGAGCACCTGGACCCGATCCTGCAGGCGATAGGGGAGCCTCGGCGGACCGGCAGCAGCGACGACGACCGCTGCATCGGACCGCTGCCACCCGGCGTCCTGGCTGGCATCGACCTGTTCAATGCCCGTCGCTTCTACGACTGCCACGAGGAGATCGAGCACGAGTGGCACGCGGAGCGGGGCGAGATCCGCCGACTCTACCAGGGCATCCTCCAGATTGGCGTCGGGTTCCACCACGCGCTCCGCGGCAACCACCGTGGCGCGATGCTCCTCCTCACCGATGGCATCGCCAAGACCGCCTGGTTCCTTCCCCACTGCCGCGGCGTCGACACCTCCCGCCTCGTTGCGGAAAGCCAAGCCTGCCTCGACCGCCTCTCAGACTTGGGTCCGACCGGCCTCGCCTCGTTTGACCCGGCAACCATCCCTCTTGTCCACCTTGTCGACGAAGGCGCCGAGAAGCATCGAGGTGCCCAAGGACGCCAGCACCACCAGGACCGCCGTCAGTCCCGGTAGGGGCGACGCCTGCGTCTCCCGATCAGGCACGAAGTCCGCAACGGATCGCCAACATGCCCCCCTCCCCTGGCACGTGCTCTGCGTACGTACAGATCCACGGGGGCGGCGGGCTCCCTGTCGAACCCAGGGCGGTCACGATCGATGGGACCGCCTGGAACGAAGCCGTAGGAGGACCGGGACCGATGCCATTGAGCACACCACGAGATCTCTTCATCCATGAGCTGTCCGACACGATGAGTGCCGAGCAGATCATCCTAAAGATGCTGTCCGAGTTGCAGAAGGAAGCCCAGCACCCGGAGGCGAAGCAGGCCTTCAAGGAACATGAGGACGAGACCCGCCAGCAGATCAAGAATCTTGAGGAGGTCTTCAAAACCCTCGGGGCGCAACCGGAGGAGACGACCTGCCACGCCGCTGAAGGGTTGCGACAAGAGCACGAGGCGCTGCACCAGGAGGACCCCTCCCCCGAGGTGCTGGAGATGGGCAACATCGCTGGGGCAGCGAAGCAGGAGCACTACGAGATCGCGTCCTACACGTCTCTGGTTCAGATGGCGAAGGACCTGGAGGAGCGGGACGTCGCCCGGCTGCTGCAGGAGAACCTGGACCAGGAGAAGGCGATGGCCAAGCGAGTCGAGGGCATCGCCAAGGAACTGGGCAAGCAAGCAAGGGCGATGGCGGCGGGCTAGCCATCGCCCGGAGCCGCCCCTGGGATCTTGGCGAATCCGTAATCATCGACGGAAGGGCCGGGTGTCTTCCACCGAGGGTGAGGGTTGACGGGCAACACCCGCTTGACTCGCGCAACAAGGGCAGCGGGAGACGATCAAGAGGAGCGGCAGGGTACTCGTCCTGCCGCTCCTTCGTGTGACAGTCTGCCAAGCTGATCGAGGATCACCCAGGCAACGCTTCAGCCGCGCGGCGCGGGTCCTCGGGATCCAAGACCGCCAGAACCATTTACCGCCAGCTGGGCAGCCAGAGCCGCAACTCAAGCGCTCGCTCGCTCATGGGGAGGAAGGAGTAGATCGGGTAGAAGAACGCGAACGCCGCCGCCACCAGCACGACGTACCCGATTGCCAGCGTCCGGCGACCAGCGGTATTCCCTCTATACAAATCGGCGACCGCCGTGGCAACGGCCAAGCAGCCGAACGGCACCGCCGGCAGGAAGTGGTAGGCGAACGTCGCCCGGGAGACCAGCACCCAAGGCAGCCACTGGCCAAAGAACCCAATCAGGAGCACGACCAGCGCCGAATTACGTGATCGCCACCACCGCAGGCCCACCCAGAACAACGCCGGCAGGAACGCCCAGTACAGGAACGGGTTCCCGTTGGCGTAGGTGTTTGCAACCCGCCCATCGGCGTAATTAGTAGCCCCATGCCACACCGGTCGCAAGGCCAAGGGCCACTCCCACCAACGGGACGAATAGTCGAACGTGCCCGTGAAGTGAACCTGGAAGTCAAGCATGTGCCGCTGTAGGGAGAGAAACATCGCTGGGCTGTGGCCGGCCAGGAAGAACGGAACGTAGCTGGCCACATATTCGACGATTGGGATCGCGACGAGGCCGACGGGCACGCCGATGACATGCTCCCGAAGCCCCATCCAAGCGGTTGGCCGGGCACTCTCAAGCCGGGTTTCTCGCCAGAGCTGGGAGAGGCGCCAGAGCGCGACAAGGGTCATGGCGGCCGAGGGATATGCGGCGTTCCACTTGGTCGCTATCCCGAGCCCCATGAACATGCCGGTCTGGATCAAGGGCCAGCGAGCACGTTCCGGCGGCGCGGCAAGGTAGCCGGCGAACGAGAGCAGGGCGGCCATCGTGAAAACCGTGCCGTAGATGTCGATGACCGCGGTGCGGGACTCCACGAAATACAGGCCGTCCATCAAGAGCAGGCCAGCCATCAGGATCGCGATGGACATTCGGCTCGTAAGCACGAGGCCAAGTCGATACGCCAGCACGATGCCGATCGCCCCGGCGATGACGCTTGCGATACGCCAGCCGAAGGGGTCATCACCGAAGAGCACGATGCCGGCAGCGATGAGGTGTCTCCCAAGGGGAGGGTGGACCCACTCGTACTTCCCGACGCGAGATCCCTTCACCGCGCTCGGGTTGCTGGCGACACACTTTTCGTCGTTTTTGCCGACCGAGCAGGGAGCATCCCATAGGTACGCATCCGGGTTGCCGTTGACGTACTGACCAGCCGTGTACGCATGGATGATCTCGTCAAAGAGGTACCGCGACGGGGTCTCCAGCCGGGGGATGTACAACAGGAGCGCGGAAGCGAACAAAAGAAGCGGGATGAGGCGGTCCCGCCGGGTCGATGTCCATGCCCGCTCCACGCCCAACGATCTACTCCATGCGACCCGGCGCACAACGACGCGCGCGGCCGCCATTACCCGTGGTCACTCCACCGGTAGCCCACTCACCACCGAAGGCAGGGTCGTGTCTCATTGCAGACCTTGTGCACTGGCACGGGCTTAAATACTCGTGTGACGGAGCAGCCTCAAGATGAACGAGGCCGTTGGGGCCACCGAGCATAGTGGTTAGCAGGCACAGACGACGTTCTACACAACGGGCGTTGCCGCGCTGGACACCGGTGTCGATTTGAGTCCGTGAGGCGGGGGTCGAAGGCATCCGGCAGATGGTTTCCAGGAACGGCTCACCGGTTGCAGCGCTCTATGAGCAGGCGCGCGTGCTGGGTGTAGAGCAGGAACGGTGATGCCCCGGCCAGATGGCCGGGGCATCACGCTCATCCCCTAGGGGTGTCCTGTCGGAGACGAGGCGGAATCGCTAGGCGATCCGGCGCCGCAGGCCGAAGGCCATACCGGCGACCACTACGGCCAGCGAGCCGAGCAGGAAGACCACTTCACCATTGCCGCCGGACGCCTGTCCGCTACCGGTGCTAGGGAGGGTGGTGCCACCGGTGTCGGTGTCCGTCTCGCTGCCAGTGTC
>JAUJMG010000123.1:0-2227 GCA_030446955.1 Thermomicrobiales bacterium | reverse complement strand
TCGGTGTCGGTGTCCGTGTCGGTATCCGTCTCGGTGTCGGTGTCCGTGTCGGTATCCGTATCGGTGTCGCAGTCGCCGCCCTGATCGATCTCGATCACAGCGCCAGTGTCATCGACCTCTTCCGGACAGCCATCCTGGTCGATGTCGATGATCGTGCCTTCGCCAGTGTCGATCTCGACATCCTGGCCACCATCACCCTGCTCAATGTCGATGTTCGTGGCGTCGCAGTTGCCGAGGACGAGGTTGAAGGCGGCAAACTGATTAACCGTAGCCTCATCAACACCGGCTGCGAGGAGCTCCTCTGAGCTCAGCACGCCATCGCCATCCGTATCGAACGGAGCGAACCTAGTATCGATACAAACGTCCGCCGCCTGAGCACCCAAGGCGCTGGGCGCACTGACCGCCAGACCAAGGGCCATGATGAACATGACCGCGAGCCGTAGCGATAGGAGCGATACCTTCCGCATCTGCGCTTTCCCCCCCGGAACGTGTGCACATGGGCCGCCCTCCGACCCTCCTTCGTCAGTATAACTGAGTCTGCCGATTTGTCACGCCCGTTGACGAGCGGGCAGCGGGCGTGACGAGGTGCGAGTCGGAGAGGTCCGCCCGGAAGTTGCTGACTCCACGACCTTGGCAAGCCCCGGCTTCACCACCCGCGGACGGTACCCCTGGCGCCATTTCCGAGAGGACCGCGAGCCGGACGTGAACCCCATCGACCGAAGCTCGTTACGCCGTCCGTGTCAATCCTCCCGCCGGTCTGTAGGCCGACGACCTTCCAGAAGGGGCGCGGAGGTGGGCAGCCGTCACGACCGTGCCCCGGCGGATACGATCGAAGTCAGGACGTTGTCCGCCCCCGGGGTCGTGCGCTCGCAGGAGCGCAACCGCGTCAGGTGAAGGGACGACGAATGGTCACTCGTCACCAGTCACGTCCGTCGCGCACCACGTGCAGCGCTCGTGGTCCATGCCGCAACCCTACCGGGGCTATGCCGGGCACTACGGCAGCCCAAATCTCATTGTGGACCCCGGACGGGTGTACACGAATCGATCGAGTTCGGCGTCCTCGGGGACCTCGAATGAGATCCAGCCTCGAATTGCGTCGCCTGGCGCTAGTTCGCCCTGGGTAACCGCCGGGTCCACACCCCCACTGACGGCAGGGTAGGCCCGACCTCCGCTGTCCGTGACATGAAAATCCTCGGGCACATAGCGCAGGGTCTCGTTGCTGCGGTTCTCGAGAATCACCTCGACCGCGACGTACCGTTTCCCGCTCCCCGGGTCCTCGGTGCCCTGCGCATTCAGGTCGCTGTCGAGAAACGTAAGCCGGACGCCGTTCTGCTGGCTTGATGCGCGGCTCGTGGACGAGTCGGCGTCGTCAGTGCGGGCGGTAGCGGTTGCGGTGGCCGTGGGCGGGTCGGACGACACGGAGGCGCCAGACCCGGGGGCGTCGTCGATCGTGATCGTGACGGCGGATACGGTCTCGTCGGTCGGCATCGTGTAGTGGACAAAGAACATGGGCCCGGAACCACGTTCTCCGTCAGCCACCGCTTGCTGGAGCGAGGTGCTGCAACCGGCAACCACCAGACCATGATCCACAAAAGTGGATTGCGCCTCATCCAGCATGGCGTCCTTCGGCAAGAAGCGCTCGGCGAGCCGTGACGCCGTCTCCAGCGACCAATCCGCCGGCTCCGGCTCCGTACTTGGCGTGTCACCGGGGCGGGCTGGCAGGAGGATAATCTGCACCGCGCGATCGCCAGCAAACTCGACGATGGTCTGCCCGGCGTCCTCAACCTCCAGGCCAGCCAAATTGGGGCCGAGGTACAGCACAGGGTCTCCGTAGGCCTCGACGAACGCGTCGCGTGTGCTGCCCAAACGACCAGCCAGCGCCTCTTCCGAATTCGCGTCCAGCGGCGCATCCATGTCCGACAGCAACGCTACCTGCATCTGGAGATCGTGTGACCCTGCACGTGTCGCTTCGCACGCGAGGGGAAGATCGGGGGGAGGATCACCGGTCTGGACCGCCGCGAGAGTCCTGACTCCGTGAGGAGTCAGGAGAAACGCAAGGAGCACGACGGTGATCAGGCCGGCAACTCTCCTCCTCACGACGGGCTCCTTTGACATGTCTGTTGCACCTGAATTGAGCGAGGCCAAGCCACACTACGTAGAAGGATGGCTAATGAGCGTACGACGAATCCCGGCCACCAGGTTTTCGACGAACAGATCGCTCCCAATG
>JAUJMG010000583.1 GCA_030446955.1 Thermomicrobiales bacterium | reverse complement strand
CGCTCATAGGTTCCCCAAGCCGGTCAGCGGGCGAGCCGGACGCGCGGATCCAGCACCCCGTACGAGAGATCTACGATCAAATTGATGATCAAGAAGACGCTGCCCATAAAGATGACGAAGCCTTGGATGACGGGGTAGTCGCGGTCGAAGATGGAATCCAGGACGAATTTCCCGATGCCGGGCCAGGCGAAGATGGTTTCCACGATCACGGCCCCACCGAGCAGCCCAGCGAAGCGAAGACCCGCGACGGTTAGCACGGGAATCAAGGCGTTACGCAGCGCATGACCGATGATGACGGCGCGCCCAGAGAGACCCTTGGCCCGGCCGGTGCGAATGTAATCCTGTCCCAGCACCTCAAGCATCTCCGAGCGCGTCAGCCGCATCAAGCTCGCGATACTTGCTAGACCGAGCGTCGCCGACGGCAGGACAAGGTGCTGCCAGGTGCCCTGTCCTGCCACCGGCAGCACCTTGAACCGCACCCCAAACGTCAGGATCAGCAGATACGCGACCCAGTAGCTCGGCATGGCCGCCGAAAAGAGGGCGAGAACCCGGGACAGGTGGTCGATCGGCGAGTTTCGCCAGACCGCGGCCATCATCCCCAGCGGCAAGGCCACCAGAATAGCCAGCGCGAGGCCGAGGGCCGCGATCTGGAGGGTGTTTGGGAACCGATCGAGCAGCGCCCGCATCACTGGCTCCCCGGTCCGGTAGGAGGTGCCGAGGTCGCCCGTAACCGCGTTTCCTAGCCATCTCACATAGCGATCAAGGATGGGAGCATCCAGGCGTAGCTCGTCCCGAGCCCCTGCCACCTCCTCGCCGGTGGGCTGACGGCCTAGGTCGCGTTGAAGCATCAGCCGGGCCGGATCCCCGGGAGTCAGATTCGCCAGCCCGAAGGCCACCAACGAGATGCCCAGCCAAACCGGGATCAGGTAGATCAACCTGCGAAAGAAGTAGCGTGTCACGGCAACCCGTCTATCCAGTCACGGACACGCTCGTCCAGCGCTGATTCACTCCCGAGGGATGGGCCTCGAATCCCTCAACGTTTGGACCAAGGCCGAACAGCCGGAAGGTTCCCGCCAGCGGGATGACGACAAACTCCTGGTCGATCAGCACTTTCATGGCCCCGGCGGCCGCCTCCTGGACCGCTTCAATCGAGGTCGCCGAGCGGCACTGGTCAATGAACGCATCAAAGGCGGGGCCGGGAGCGAAGGCGTTGCCGTACATCGCCGACTCGGGGTCCGCTTCGGGGTCCGGGCTGTAGAAGAGCAGGTCGGGCAGGAAGCAGGGGTTGCCGTCGTTCTGGGAACCGGCCTCGGCCCACAGGTCCCCTTCCCCGGTCGTCAAGCGCGCCTCGTACGTCGCCGTGTCGGGCGTCTGGACCAGCTCGAGCTCGATACCGATATCCTTGAGCTGCGCTTGGACGAACTCGGGCATCGGTTTGTGGACCTCGGCGTTGGGGAAGCCGACGATCATCGTCAACTTCAGCGGACGACCGTCCTTGGCCCTGATGCCGCCCTCACCGGGAACCCAGCCAGCCGCATCGAGCAACTGCTTCGCCCTGTCCGGGTCGAAGGTGGTGCCTTGGATGGAGTCGCCCGCGGGACCGAGGATCGCCGGCGGGATCATCGTCTTGCTGGGCTCGGCGTTGCCCTGCCAGACACCGGAGACAATCGCGTCCTTGTCAATCGCATAGGCGAGCGCTTCCCGGATCGCCCGGTCCTGGCCAAGGTCGTAGGGCGGCTTCCCGTGGATGTTGACGTACAGTGCCTCGTAGGCGCCCACCTTCGACGTTCCAAGCGAGAAATCACCGAGGGTCTCGATTTGCTGTGCCGACTCCTTCGGCACCTCGTAGATGAGGTCAACCTCCCCAGACTGCAGCGCTAGCAACCGGGTCGTCGCGTCCGGCATGAAGCGGAACGTGATCCGGGACAGTTTTGGCTTGTCGCCCCAATAGCCGTCGTACGCCTCCACGACGTACCGGTCTTCTTTGGCGTACTCGGCCTCCTTGAAGGGCCCGGTGCCAATGCGAACCTCGGCGGGTTCGGAGTTTGGCGCGACGATGCTATTGACCGGATGGTTCAGCTGCTGGACGAGCTGGTGGTTTGGGCGGGTCGGGGTGATCTCGACCGTGAAGTCGTCGATGACCTTCGTCGAATTCTCGTCGACGCCGATCGATCCCCCGCCCGCCAGGGCGATCCGGTTCATCGACCACCTGACGGCCTCAGCGGTGAATGGGGTGCCGTCGTGGAAGGTCACGCCCTGGCGCAGCTTGAAGCGGAAGGTGTTCGGCTCAACAAACTCCCAGGACTCCGCAAGCATCGGCTCGATCTGATAATCGGGCGTCAGACGCACCAGGGATTCAAAGATGTTGGTGTTGACCGCATACATTCCGATCGTCGCCCGGTTGGGTTCGGTGCGATAGGAGTCTGCCGTCGCGCCGGCGATCAACTCCCCGCCGGCGGCGTCCTGAGCCAGCACGGAAGCGAATCGCCTCGTGGTAACGAGGCCCGCTAAGGACGCGGCGCCGACGCCAGCCCCGGTGAGTTGGACGAAACGGCGTCGGGTAACGGCCTGCCGGAGCGGATTGCGGTCGCTCATCGGTCTCTTCTCCTTATGCACCAAACGGCTGCGGCTCCCCAGGCGGAGAGATGCACGCCTTTGCCTCAATCGAAGGTGTCGGTAAACTACCCCCCAGTCCTATGCACGTCAACACCGGTACCCGGAAAGCCGGCGGGAAGGCGGTTTGAGGCAGGGGTGATTCCGTGAGGCGCGACCGCGTCTGGCATTGCGCGCGGATGGAGCCATCTGACTCATCCGGAATGAGATCGGGTCGTTGGGGTAACGGAGACATGGCACGGGCGCTGGACTTCTCATCCACGTTGACGGCTCA
>JAUJMG010000582.1 GCA_030446955.1 Thermomicrobiales bacterium | reverse complement strand
GGCAACGGGAGTTACGCTGGAGCCGCGTTAGATAGCGTCCCGCAGCACGTCATGAATCTTCCTCCGGGGACGGAGGTAAGCGAGGAAGTGCATGCCTTTGAGGCCGAGTCACACAGCGATCAACGCCGTGCGACTTGGCTGTGCGGGGGTGCTGCGGTGCTGGCAGCCTGCCTGTTCTGGCTGGTGCGCGGGGCCCTGATCGACGACGCGCACATCACCCTTTCCTACGCCCGGAACCTGGCAACCGACCTGCACTGGGGCCTGATCCCGACCGAGCCGGCAAACTCGGCCACGTCCCCGCTGAACGTCCTCCTCCTCGGGATCGCTACGGCCCTGCTCCGGCTTAGCGGCGGCGTCCACCCGGTCTGGGGGCTCGGGGTGGTCTTCGTCGGCTCGGCGGTGGCGCTGGCCTGGGGGTGGAGCCGGGTTGCCGCCACGCTGCGGCTCCCACTGCCCGTGCCGATCCTCGGCGTGACGCTGGTGCTGCTCAACCCGCTTGTACTCTCCTCCGCCGGGCTGGAAGTCCTGCTGATCCCGGCCGTACTGGTGGGCATGTTAGCAACAGCGGTTCAGGGCCATCCCATGGCCTTCGGGGTCCTGTCCGGGCTCGCGGTGCTGACCCGGCTCGATCTGGTCGTTTTTGTGCTTCCCGTGGCGCTCGCCAGCCCCAGCGTCCGACATCATTGGTGGAGAGCAGCAGGAACCGCGGTTGCGGTCAGCCTGCCCTGGTTCGCCTGGAGTTGGTGGTTCCTTGGATCGGCGATTCCGGACACCTTCGCCATCAAGACGGTACAGCGGTCGTTCGGTCCTTGGACCTTCGCCAACGGCCCGTTGGACCTCCTCGAACGCTACCCCCTGGAGACGGTGGTCGCGTTCGTCCCCGCGCTATTGGGCCTGGTGGCGCTGCTGTTCTGGACCGTGGCAGGGCCGTTGCGATGGAGCATCGCCCTGCGCGAACTGGTGCCGGCCGTCGCGCTGGGAGCCGCGGGAGCTGTCTATTACGCGGTGTACGCGCAGCTCGGAGTGCCGCCCTACCAGTGGTACTACGTGCCGAGCCTTGCTGCGCTGTCGACCTCCCTCTGCGTCCTGCTGGGTGCCGCCCTCCGTGGTGGTCCGGTGGTGCGTCGGGTGGTTGCGGCCCCGGTGCTGGCGCTCGTAGCGTGCCTGGTGGTCGGGAACCTGGTGGCCGACGTGCGGGGCGGGGTGCCGTGGCGCATGCCGGTGATCTTCGGAAATTGGGCAACCCCAGGCCACTACGAGCGGGTCGGCCGGGAGTTGGGCGAGCGCGTGGGAACTGGGACGGTGATTTCCCCGGGGGAGATCGGCACCCTTGCCTACTTCTGCGAATGTTCGATCGTCGATGCGTTCGCTGACCGGGGGCGCGTGGTGCCATTGATCGAGGAGCGCATGGCAGCGGCCGGTCCAGTGGTGGCTGGGATGCTGAGATTCAACTACCTGCGGCTCGACCGCGAGCAACTACCGCGGCCCGCCGAGTACCGACTCATTTGGGAGCCGGGGCCCGTGACTCAGCCGGAGGAGTGGCAGACGTGGTCCCCCTCGGCAGGAATTGGGCACTTCCGGTTGGAACGGCTCTCAGCAGGATGATGGCAGATCGGCCCTACCGGTCTTCCCCCGCTCTTGCTTCCAAGACGGATCCATGACCGACCAACCCTCCCGTTCCGGTCCCGATCGGCGCGGTCTTGTTCGGCTGGCCACGCTGCGCCCTGAACCGGCCCTACCGGCGTGGCGCGGGCCGTGGCTTGCCTGCGTCTGCCTGACAGCGGTGCGCCGCCACTGGGCCGTCATCGGGGTGCTCGCGCTCTACGCCCTGGCCGCGCAGATCGTGCCGACGGGGGCCTCGACCCTGGTCAGCGATGACTGGATCTTCGTCCGCTCCGTCGAAACCCTCGTCCGTGAGAGAACGCTGGAGATCCTCCCCATCTCCGCCCCAACCGCCGTAGCTCACGTTGCCTGGGGTGCCCTCTTCGCCACGGTCTTCGGCTTCTCGTTCGGCGCCCTCCGGCTCTCGACGGTGGTCCTGGTGGGTCTGAGCGCTTGCGCGTTCTACGGCCTCTGCCGGGAGCTCGGGATCAGCTCCGCCCGCAGCGCCTTTGGAACAGCCGTCTACTTGTTCAACCCCCTCCTCTTTGTGCTCGGCTTCAGCTTCATGACCGACGCCCCGTTCACCGCCCTGCTGGTCATTGCAACCGCCTGTTATGCGCGTGGCCTCCGGCCGGTCGCCCCTCGGTCGCGGTGGGTTGTCATCGGATCGATCGTGGCGGCACTGGCCTTCCTGGTCCGCCCCCACGGCGCCCTCATCCCGCTCGCGGTCGCCGCCTACCTCCTCGCGTCGCGCCGCCTGCCGCTCCGATCGATCCGGACCGGGTTCGTCTTGCTTCTGCGAGTCGGGGCCATCCCGGCCACGGTCGCGGTGGCCTACGCCCTGTGGTTGGGCGGCGGCGTTCCGAGCGGACAGGAAGCCTTTATCCAGGAGATCGAGAGTGCCGGCTGGAACGAAACCCAAGAGCTGGTGCGGCGGCTGGCGTTCGTCGCCGCGATGTACCTTGGCTTCTTCGCGCTCCCGATCGTGGCTGGCGCGCTCCCCGGCCTGCGGGGGCTGGTTCGATCCATCCCGCCAGCCGGGTGGCTCCTGTTCACCTTCTGGGAAGCCTTGATTGTCGCCGGGTTGGCCTTCTTCGCTCCCGGGGACCGTCGGATGCCCTACGTCCCTCAGTTCGTGGCCCTCTGGGGACTGGGTCCCACCGATGTGGCCGGGGCTGGGGCGCCGCTTGTCGATTTACGTGTGCTGGATGCGGTGACGGCGATCTCTGCCGTAGGCGCCTTGCTGCTGGGTCTCGCCCTGGCTCGTGGGGTCGGGGTGAGGCCGTCG
>JAUJMG010000581.1 GCA_030446955.1 Thermomicrobiales bacterium | reverse complement strand
CGGCGACGACCCAGGCGCCATCCAGATCCAGGCAACGCTCGACGATCTCGGCATGCTGGCGGGTCAGTTCGCGGGCACCAACGTAGAACGTGCCGCCAGCAGTGCCGAGGATGAGGAACCGGGTCAGCCGGGCCCAGGGATCGAGCGCGAAGGCCCGGCCACCCTCGTGGGTGACGGCCTCCTTCGCCTTGGCGGCCTCCAGCGCCGCCGTGTAGAGCGTGACCATTGGGATACCTCGGGTGCGAAACGCAGGTCGGGACGTGAACGTCCGCATCATTGGGCTGAGGCGGGGCGGACCTGACCCGGCAGCGGGCCTCGTCGCTCCCCTCGACGATCGGGTTCAGCTCAGACGCGGCGATGACGACGTTAGCTCTCGAACGGAGGCGGCTCGTGCGCCCCGTGGATCAACATCGCGGACTGGCGAGCGGTCGCGGTGCTCCGGGTGCATGCCCTGAGGGACGAGTCGTGAGCCGGGACGATCTGCTGCCGTCCCGGGCCCGGTCACGCCCCATAGCAGGGGCGCAACCGGGCCGGCGGGATCAGTTGGGGGCTCTCCGCGCCCATCCGGGTTAGCGGACGATGCGGAGGGCGCCGGGGGCCGGGAGGCCGTTGGCCGCGGTCTCGGCGCGGCTCACGCCCTGGACGCGCTCTCCGGTGCGGACCAGCGCGCTCCCAACCTGGCGTCGCGCGATGGCGACGACGGTGGTGACGACGCTGCGTCGCTCGGCTCCGGTCCGGATGGCGGAGATGCGCCGCTCCTGCTCGGCCTCGGCCAGTAAATCCCGGCGTCGCATCTCGGCAACGGCGGAGCTCAAGGTCGGATGGATCTGGTACATGGCGGTCTGCTCCTTCAACGCGGCGGATCTATGGACCCGGCCGTCGGTGGTGCGGTGGGTGGACGTCGGACGAGAGCCTCGCCCTGCGAGTTCGCTGCGGGCGGAAAGGCGCAAGTCAGTGGCTGGTCGCATGGTGAAGGCGTCTCCCTGGATGAGCCGGACAACCCGGGCTGGCTGGATGATGGTCAATCGGGTGCGGGTGTGGTCGAGCTTCACCATTGAAGACCTCCTTTCGCGCCGTCCCAGCGAGCGGTCTCGCCGGCTGGCGCCTGGGTACGCGTCGTCCGTCGTCTGATCCCTTAGACCCTCGTCTCCCGTCGTGCGCCGGGCCTCTGCAGCGGTCCGGCGGAGCGATCGGGCATCCCGGGCCCGGTTCGGTGTGGTCGTGGTTGGGGGGCGCCGTGGGCAAAAAGAACCCCGGGTCGGTGGCCGACCCGGGGGACTGGATGCTCGTGCCTGGTGCGCGCGCCGCTCGGCGTCACGTCGTCAGGACAAACTCCTCCCACGGGTGGGCCATGATGGGGGTGCCGGCGAGCCAGCAAAAGCTGGTCGGCATGCGATACGCCATCGACGTCCCTCCTTTCCCGTTCGTGAGCAATCGAGCCATCTTAGTCATCCCGTCGGCGTTCTGGTGGATGAGGCCGCCTGGTCGTGCCGTTCTGCTCGGCATCGTCAGCAGCGGGCAGGGCCGGACAGCCCTTGCTGTCAAACCCATGCCCATATACCTATCATCGGATCGGACTTGTGTCAATAGGTCGGGCGGCACGTGTCGCCCCGATCGCAAGGTCTCGCTGCAGATAGCCGTCCATCCATCGGCTGAATCAGGCTTTAGGGCCGATTGATGTCGTCACATAACCTGTCCCGTGCCCGCACTGGCAGCGTCGGGCCGGGGCCAACGAACAGGCTGGATCGCGCCGTGGGAAGGCATCTCTCTGGGGCGCATCGAGGGCGAGCGGGAGGCGGTTTCGCGATTTGGTGGTCGACGCGTTGGACCCTGATCGACAGCCCGACGGCGGACCAGGCCGGGGGAAGCGCGGTTTCCAGCTCCCTCGTCGTGTTCAACAGAGGCAGATATTTGCAGAACGTCCGCGAGGACAATACGGACAAGAGTTGCTGGGAGCCGGTCGAGCCGGAGGGTGGGTGATGCGGTGCTGGGGGAGGGGGCTGGCGGCTGTGCCAGATCGGCGCGCTGTGTACGGCCTACACCGGGCCGAGGAGCTCAATCGCGAGGGGTTCAGGGGGGCACCTGATAGTGCCCGTCGCGGGTCCGCCGGGTGGACAAGCATGTCCGGCGCCGTCACGGAAGCGTTGACCGCCACGTGCAGCGTCACGTCGGCTGCCGCCTTTACCTCAGCCGAGCGGCTCAGGGTCTCCCCCGCTCGCTCGTAGGCCCGCTGGAGCCGGCCATGCACGCGGCGCTGGGCGTCGGCGTCGGCAATCCGGGAGTCCATGCCAGGCTGTTTCGGTGCACACCTCGGCGTCCAGGTCAGTTGGTCGCGGCGATGACCACCGCGGCCACGAGCACGGCAAGCGCCAGGCCGATGAGAAGGGCATCGAAGAGGTCGATCGACCAGCCGACCTCGATGTCTAGATCCTCGTCAAGGTCGGTATCAGGTTCGTCAACGACGTTGGCCCGGTAACCTTGCCTGTTCCGTTGCATCGACGCCGCCTCGCCTGTCCCATCGACGCCTGCACTGGACTGCTGTGCAGCACGGTACCACGCTCAGGGTCTGCCTGGGAGGGGCGGTTTCAGGCAGCCCCTCGGGGTTATCCACCTGCACTGAGTAGTCCTCGTGACGCACGACATGATCCCGCTCCGCAGCGGCCGCTGGGGCGGCCCGTCGCTTGTCAGAAGGGAACACCGGCACGGACATGGACCGACCCCGGTGACCGTGTCACTTGCAGCGTGGACGAGCAGTTGGGGACCACGGCACGAGGAACCGGGAGCCTCGATCACCGCAGATGACCGGGCGGTGATCGAGGCAGCAGTGAGACGCCTGACCGTGCTGGTCGATTGCCTCGATGCGGGAGCGGGAGACGGCCGACGCAACTCCTT
>JAUJMG010000580.1 GCA_030446955.1 Thermomicrobiales bacterium | reverse complement strand
ATCGCTCCATCCTCTCAAGGGTTGGAGCCTCCACGAGACCCGGGGCGGTTCAGGATGTAGCTGAGGCAAGATCGTGGGCGGTCATAGGCAGCCACGATCACAAGGGCTGATCTCTCGGCAACGGTTTCCGCTCCAGTAAGGACTGGCCGTGGCGCACCTTGTTCACAGCGGCCTCCTGCAACCGGGTCGCACTTTGAAACGGCGTTGGCGTCAACGCGTCCCGCGAGCGCCGTCGTCGCCGTGGTGGTCACGGGCGCCCGGGGTAGAGGCCGCAGCGAGATGGGCGGCTCCTGGAGGCATCTGCAACCTCAACTCCGAGGCACTCGTCGTGGTCAGGAGCCACACTGCTTTCATTTCAGGTTCAGGGGGAGGACACCGATTCCCAGCACGTCGACGTTCGCGGCAGTGCCGGCAACCAATGCCACTGTGTCGTGACGAAAGAGGAGCTGTGCTCGTTCGGTCGGTCGCTTCAGACGGCTCCTCAAGCCAACGCGTTGACGCGCGGGCCGTAGGGTGTGCCGGTGGAGATCTTTCAGGAGCCCTGGAGTTGTTCGATGGTGCACGAGCGTCGTCACCGCATCGACCCCAAGCCCCCTTACCAGCGCGGCCCTGTCTGGCGTTTGCCCCAGAAGCAACGCCTCGTCGACTCGATACTCCGCAACTACGACATCCCGAAGATCTACCTCACCCGGCTGATCCCGCCTCGCCCCCCCTACGACCATGAGGTGACAGACGGTCAGCAGCGCCTGCGTGCCATCTGGGAGTTCCTCGACGGTGAGTACGCGCTTGGTTCGGACTCCGAGGATCTCCCCGGGCTCGGCGACCTGTCGGGCATGACGTTCGACCAACTCTCCTCAGAGGCACAGGACCGCGTGAAGCTGTTCCGGCTCACTGTTGCGGAGCTGCGTAACGCGACCGAGGACGAGGTTCGGGAACTGTTCCTGCGGCTACAGGAAGGCGAGTCTCTCAACCCAGCGGAGAAGCGCAACGCCATGTTGGGCGAGATGCGCAACTTCGTGTGCCAACTGGGCGAGGAGCACAGAGTCTTTCCGCTTACCCGAATCAACGGGAACCGATTCGGATGGCACGACCTAGCGGCGATTGTGGTGAGGCTGGAGCTTGCGGAGGGCTCGGCAGACGTTAAGTCCGTTGACCTGCGCCGGATGTACGAGGAGAACCGAGACTTCGATGCCAACTCTTCGGAGGCTCGGCGAGTCGAGGCCGTCCTTAATTACATGGCGGATGTCCTCAACGACAGCCCGCCTGAGATGCGGATTAAGTGGGGGTTTGTTGACCTCTATCTGGCGATCAGCTACCTCATGCATCGCTCGCCCGTGGACATTTCCGGGCAGGAAGAGAGCTTCTTGTTGATGTTCCGCAGCTTCGAGCAGGAGCGCGCCGCCGTGGACGATCCCGCTGAACTCTTGGGCCCGGATCGGACGGACTCCGATCTAGACATGTTTCGCTACATCGAGGCTTTCGTCCGGGAGGGCGGCACCAAAGCCAAGATTCAGGCCCGCCACGAGGTCTATCTACGCCGCTTGGCACTCGAAATACCGAACCTCAACGTCTAGAGGTCGGCGCTATGGCGTGGGCGTTCCTTCGGCTCATACTGCTGATCGGCAGCGCGATCCCCTTGGCGCTCCGGCAGGCGGGAGTTTGGAAGGCGCCTCCTCAGCAGCTTCTCGTGCTTTGTCTGCTTGTGATCGCAGCGGTCGGAGCCGGCGAGCCCTTCTTCGTGAAGATGCGCGACGGCGCGAAGCGGATGGCTGCCGAGGAACTCGAGCGCACGCGGCAGTTGCTGCTGATGGCCTTGGTAGAGATCGCCCACCTTGTGTCGTTGCCGTGTCAGGACGTAGGCATCCATCTGTTTGTGGTTAAGAACCGGTTCCCTAAGCGGTTCAGAGATCCGGTCCTTGAGAGGAAGCTTCGCGTCCGACTATCGAGTGTCCCGGTCTCCTCTGATGTCACGTGGACTCGTGGCAAGGGTGTGGTAGGAGCGTGTTGGCAACAGCAGCGAGATCACGTCGTCGACCTTGATGGACTTCACTCGGCCCACTACGACATCGACGCCGAGGCATGGGACCGACTGCCCGCCTCGGTCACTCTCGGTCTCACGTTTCAGGATTTCGAGAGGACCCGGGCGAAGTACGGCATGGTGGTGGCGACGCCCATGACTCGCCCGCTCGGAGGCGTCGTAGGTGTCGTGGCGGTGGATGGCCCCTGCGGTCGTTCGAGTGCCCTAGACACCGGCCCGGTGAAGGGCGCCCTCAGACGGGTGGCTGACGACCTCCAGCGCCACCTGAACCGCTGATGCTTGACTCTCCGGTGGTGCCCGGTCGACAGCCCCAACCTCGCCACTCAGCTCATAGATTTGGCTAAAGCCTGCCGTGAGTTCGGTTGGCGGTGGTTGTCGCAACGTGATCGTGCCGCCTCGAGGCAGGGCGTTGCACCGAAATATCGAACTCGACAGGTGCTAGTTTGCCGAGGGAGGGTTGCCGACGGCGCCAGGTGTAGGTGGCATCCCGATGTGAATCCGCGAGCCTCACCGCCTACCGTCGCCGTTGTTGGGACCGATCAGAATGGGAGTGCTGTGGCGAAGGCAATTATGACGTGGCTGACGTGCGACCAGTGCAAGGCCGAGACCGGCGAGGACGTCGACGCCGAAGAGAGCACCAGCTTCGGGTACGACCGGTACAGCTATGCCCTCGACCTCTGCGCGCCTCACGCTGAGGAGTTCCACGGCATGGTCGAGGCCATGATCGGCTGGTCGAACGAGCGGTCCCAAATCGGCTCGGCGCGTAGACCGCGTCGCACCGCGCCGTCGAGCGTCTTCCTGCGCGAGCCTGGTCCTGCTCGCCGGACCACCGCCGACCGTGAGCGGCTCCGGGCC
>JAUJMG010000122.1 GCA_030446955.1 Thermomicrobiales bacterium | reverse complement strand
TTGTTATTGGATTTATCGGTTCTGGAAAAACAACATTTGCTAGAAAACTTGAAAAGGAAACAGGAGCTGTTAGATTCACCAAAGATGAATGGATGGTTCGACTATTTGGCAACACTCCTCCTAAAGATAAATTCGAAGAATAAGGTAACAAAATGGCTTCCCTTGCAGCAGATATGGCGCTTAAATGCTTAAAAGCGAGAATAGATGTTATTATTGATGAAGGTTTTTGGGTAAAGCAACAACGAGATGAAATTCGAGAAAGAGTAAAAAGCATTGGTGATATTCCAAAAATGTATTATCTTGAAGCGCCTCTTGAGTTATGAAGGCAAGAACCCTAAGAAGAACAGAGGAACCCCCTATTGATGCGTTTACTATTGATGAGGAATCCTTCAATCATTATTGGAAATTTTTTCAGCCTCCTGACAAGGATGAAGAATGTACGTTAATAGAGGAGGTGATCGAAAATTCTGGTCGGCGCCGCCCGGTTGACCAACCCCAGTGATGAGCGGGTTTTGCCAAATCTGCCCGTCGTTTTCGGACAATCAGTGTTATCCGCAGTGCATGCTGACCTACGAGACGATTTTCGTGGTCTGACATGCTTAGGGAGCAGGAGCGCTGGTGTACCCTGGTTGGACACGCTCGCCCGCAGGTACGATATCGAGTTCGTCGGATCGGGGGGCCGCCCTTCAGGCTGCCGGATCCACTGAGGGGTGACTACCTGCCTGTCGAAGTGGTGAGTCCTCGTTCGACCATTGAGTGGAACAGGGAGAGCGGACCCGTTCCTTATGCGCCCAGCGGGGCACACCGGAAGGAGAGCAAGCGATGCGTGTCATGGTGCTGATCAAGGCCAACCAGGACTCCGAGGCGGGGGTGATGCCGAGCGAGCAGCTGCTGGCGGAGATGGGAGCGTTCAATGAGGAGCTGATGCGGGCCGGGGTGCTTCTCGCGGGCGAGGGGTTGCACCCGAGCGCGAAGGGGGCCCGCGTCCAGTTCTCAGGAGAGGAGCGGACCGTGACCACCGGCCCCTTCGCCGAGACGACGGAGCTGATCGCCGGCTTCTGGCTCTGGCAGGTGGCGTCGCTGGAGGAGGCGATCGGGTGGGCCAAGCGCTGCCCGAACCCGACGGGCGTGGAGGGCGAGATCGAGATTCGCCCGGTCTTCGAGGCGGAGGACTTCGGCAAGGCGTTCACCCCGGAACTGCGAGAGCAAGAGGAGCGCCTGCGCGCCCAATTGGCGGAGGCCACGTCCTAGACGAGGGCGGCCTGGCCAAACAGGTCGCAGCTTAGTTCGGAGGGCCTGCAGGTACCTCCTGTTGTCTGCGCCGTTCGCTAAACGCCTGTGCTCGACGGGCGGACATCATTGCAACTGAGGGGGAGCCGTGCGGGACATGAATATGCTGCACTGACCTCCCAGGCCCCAAAAAACGTCCGCCCCCTCCTCCGGGTGCTCACCCGGAGGAAGGGGCGGGAGATGGAGTGCCGCTGAACCGCGTACGCCTACGGCGTGACCGTCAACGTGCCGACCATACCGGCTGCGGCGTGGCCCGGGATTGAGCAGTAGTACTCATAGGTACCGGCGGGCAGGTTGACGACGAGCTCTGACGTCGCCCCCGGAGCAAGGTCGCCGGAGAAAACGGTCGGATTGTCAATGGTGAAGTTATGGACGGCCGCCCCGTTGTTAATAAAACGGAAGGGGACGTCAGTATTCGCCGGGATGGTGAGCTCCACCGGCACGAACGCTATGTCAACCATTTCGACTAGCACCTGCACCACTGCCCCGGCGTCCGGCGTCGCGCCGGGTGCTTCCGAGAACGGCGTCGCATTGACGGGCGTGCCGCAGGGGAAGAGGCCGACCGGTGTGCCGGGCTCTAACCCGCCAGGGGTGGCGGCCGTGATCGGAGCGGTTGCGACGGTGACGGGAGTTCCGGCTGCCTCGGCCACCGGGGTGGCACAGAGCGCATCGGCCGGCGTCGCGTCAGTCGCGGGTGTTGCCGGATCTTGGGCCACGGCATAGCTGCCGACGCCAAGCCCGAACGCCACGGCGAGCCCGGCGAGAATAACGACGAGCCGGTGCATGTGATCTCTCCCCTCACTGATAGACGATTAGACGATGGTCCCGAGACGTTTAGTGGTCATCCCGGAGCCGGGCGCGGGACGCGATCCGGTCGCCGAAGCTACCGAGGAGGTCCCGCAAATTCACGGCCATGGGCGCTGGCCTGTCCTGTGCATTGCCCATCACGTCTCAGACGAGGCTACTCCGAGGGAGGAGCAGGCGACAGGAGGAGGTAGCTCCGGGTGTCAACGCAACCGGTGCCGAAACAAATCCGCAACCGACAACGGGACAGCGATCCTCCTCCGTCCACGTCATCGGACGGGCCTGACGCTGCTGAGATGGACGAGGAGCCGAAGCCACTCGGTCAGGAGGCGCCCGAGGTCGTCGAGGACGCGGCTCGCATCGGTGACAAACGGCTCCATCGCTCCCACGCGGGCAGCGCCATCACCTCATTGATCGGCGGCATGAGTGTCACCTTCGGCGCCATCGCCATGGCCTGGGCCGCCGCGTCCTTCGGCGGCGGCGTCGCCGAGCCATCCGTGGCCCATTTCGTTGGAGCGGTCGTTTTTCCGGTCGGCTTTATCATCCTGCTCGTGGGCAAGAGCGAGCTCTTTACTGAGAATTTTTTTCTTCCAGTCTCCGCGGTGCTGGAGCGGCGCGGGTCCTTGCTGCAACTTGCGGAACTCTGGGGGATCAGCCTCGCCAGCAACTTGGTGGGCGGCGCTATTTTTGCCTTTCTGGTCTCCCGGCCCGGGGTTCTCGCTCCGGCCGTGGCCGACGAACTGATCGCCCTTGCGACTCACAAGCTTCACGACCCGTTCTGGACAGCCTTCATCAAGGCCATCTTCGCGGGATGGCTCATGACCATGTTGACCTGGCTGCTCGTGGCTGCCGTCGGTTTCGGTCCCAGGCTTGCCATCATTTGGACGATGGCCGCGTTGATCGTTCTCGCCCAGTTCAACCACGTCGTCATCTCCGCCGTTGAGATCTTCATGGCAATGTTCTTCGGGGCCCCAATTACCCTTGGTACGTGGCTGACCCGCAACTTTCTTCCCGCCCTCGCTGGAAACGTCCTGGGCGGGGTCGTCTTCGTGACCCTCCTCACTCACGTCCAGGCTCGCGCCCACCAAACCGCTCCGAATCGTGATCCATGAGCCGCTCGTGCGGTTTGTGTCACGATCCCCAGCAGATGGCTTTGCGGCCGGCCGGAAGAACTCCGCGAGCGGACATCCGCCTATACTTTGGCCATTCGGGCGACAGCGATGCCTGCTTGCATGAGAGAGGCGCTGCCACGTAGGTGGCACGGAAGGAACTTCGTCGCGCATGCCAATCAACACGTGATGGATACCAAAGCCCTACAGCACGGGTTCACCCGCTTGATCGTGTTTCTCGGGGGTCTCACGAGCATCGGACTTGAGCTGACCACCTCGCGCCTGCTGGCCCCGTACTTCGGCGGGTCAACATTCATCTGGGCCAACCTCATCGGCCTGACCCTCGCCTACCTCTCCCTGGGCTACTATCTCGGGGGGCGTCTGGCCGACCGCCGCCCCTCCCCCACGCTGCTCTTCACCATCACGGCCGCTGCGGCCTTCGCGGTCGGGCTCATTCCCGTTATGTCTCGTCCCCTCCTCTCCTTCTCGCTGCGCGCCTTTGATGACCTATCGGTTGGGGCGTTCTACGGGTCGCTGCTTGGTGTGCTGCTGCTGACGGGAATCCCTACCACGTTGTTGGGGTTCGTCACCCCGTTCGCGATCCGCCTGCGGCTTCGCACGGTGGCCGATGCCGGGCAGACGGCTGGCGGCATCTACGCGCTGTCGACGCTCGGCTCGATCGCCGGGAGCTTCCTGCCGGTGATCGTGCTGATCCCCCTGTTCGGAACCGCTCGAACGTTCCTGACGCTGGGCCTCGCGCTGCTTATTCCATCCGCGGTGGCGCTGGTCGCCCTCAGGGCACGCCTCCTCGCATTTTGCTGCATCCTGCTGGCGATCCTTCAAATCGGGGTGGTGACCACTGGGAGCGTGAGCGCGATTCGTCCTGCAGATCGAGGTCGGCTCGTCCATGAGCTGGAGTCGGAATACAACTATATTCAGGTCTTGGAGCAAGACGGCGCTTATCTCCTGGCGCTCAACGAGGGCCACGCCGTCCACTCGATCTACGATCCGGACCAGCTCCTTACCCGCGGACCATGGGACTACTTCATGGTCGGTCCGCTGTTCAACCCGAATGCTGGCGCCCGGACAACGCGCAGCGCCGCGATGATCGGGCTGGCCGGCGGCACCGTAGCCCGGCAACTGAGCGCTGCCTACGGTCCAATCCCGATTGACGGGGTAGAGATTGACCCAGAGATCGTGCGGGTGGGCCGTGAGTATTTCGGGATGGACGAACCGAACCTAAACATTATCGTCGAGGATGGACGTTACTTTCTGCGCACCACCGACCAGCGCTACGATCTCATCGGCGTTGACGCCTACCGCCAGCCCTACATCCCCTTCCAACTTACCTCGCGCGAGTTCTTCCAGGAGGTCTCCGACCATCTGACACCAACCGGCGTCGCCGTGATCAATGTTGGCCGGACGAGTACGGATTACCGACTCGTCGACGCCATTGCGTCGACGATGGCGAGCGTCTATCCCCACGTCTACGTGATCGATGTGGAACGCTTCAGTAATAGCATTGTGGTTGGGGCCAACGCCGAGGCGGATATCGCTCACTTCGCAGCCAACACAGCACGCTTGCCGAAAGACTCCGTGCTCCGCACCGTGGCCGAGCGTAGCCTCGAGACGGGCAACATCCGGGAAGTGGCACCCGGCGGGACGGTCTTCACGGACGACCACGCCCCGGTTGAGCAGGTTGTAGACCAGATCATCTTGAACGTGGCTCGGGAGGGAGAAGACCAATGACTGGTCTTGGCTCGACAGCAATTGGGCCCGGTAGGACCGCCGCTGACGGAGGCTTGGACCTTGAGCAGGGAACGTCACCGGTGGACGTGTTGGCCACCCGGCTAGCTCGCAGCGAACTGCTCAGGCAGGTGCCAGGCGTGGCACACGGCGTGACCGGGCGCGTTCCCAGCATGGGGACGGCGGAGGGTAATGTGGGGTATAGCCCACCACGCGATGCCGCAGATGCGTGGGGAATGCGCCGCCGCTGGTGCCAGGCTGCCGGCTTGAACGCTGATCTGTTGGCCACCGTCGGGCAGGTGCATGGTGTTGAGGTTCTACAAGCCGACGGGAAGGACGCCGGACGCGGGGCGCGACCCGGCTCGGGCCGGGTTGGGCTGGGAGACGCTCTGATCACGGACCAGCCGGGTGTGGTCCTCATGACGCTCCACGCCGATTGCCTGCCCGTGCTCCTCGTCGATCCCGACCGCCCCGCCGTGGCTGCCGTCCACGCAGGGTGGCGGGGGACGGTCGCCGGTATCGTCGGACGGGCCGTTCGCGCGATGACGGACGCCTTCGGGAGTCACCCGGGACGGCTGGTTGCCTTCATGGGGCCAGGCATTGGGCCGTGCTGCTACGAAGTCGGACCCGAAGTGGTCGGCGCGTGGATGGAGCGCGGTGAGGTCGCCGGTACAGACGCGCGATGGGCAATCAGGGCAACGACAACCGGTGCGACGTTCGACCTGAAAAGAGCGAACACCCTCCTCCTGAGAGAGGCAGGGGTGGTGGAAGAGCACATTGACGTGCATCCCGACTGCACGCGGTGTCAGGGCAACCACTGGTTCTCCCACCGGGGACAGGGGGCCGACACCGGCCGGTTCGGCGCCATGATCTCCATCACCGCCTCAGGAACCTCGAGAGGTATCTCGTGACCCTGGCCCAGCGAATCGAAGAGGTGCAACGTACGGTGGCGCGCGCGGCAAGGAGAGCAGGACGGGAGCCTAACGACGTGACGATCATCGGCGTCTGTAAGACGGTGGATCGAGACCAAGTCGACGCCGCCTACGCGCTGGGGTTGCGCCACTTCGGTGAGAACCGGGTCCAGGACGCGGCGAGGAAATTTGCATCTCCCCTTGCCGACGACGCCGAGCTTCATATGATCGGCCAGCTGCAGACAAACAAGGTGCGTGTTGCCGCTCCCCTCTTTGACCTGTTTCAGTCGGTCGACCGGCCCTCGCTCATCGATGCCTTGGAGCGAGAAGGTGAGCGGCTCGCGCGTCGGCTAAAGGTCCTTGTCCAAGTCAATGTTGCGGGTGAAGCCCAGAAGGCGGGCTGCGGCATCGATGCTGCCCCGGCTCTGCTCGCTCGGGTTCTTGAATCACCCCATCTCGCTATCAGCGGGTTGATGACCATCGCTCCGCTGGTTACGGACCCCGAGCAGGTCCGGGCCGTATTCCACGGCCTGCGCAAGCTTCGGGACGAGCTTTGCCGTTCGCACCCGGACGCGACGCTGGACGTCCTCTCCATGGGAATGAGCGACGATTATGCGGTCGCCATCGAGGAGGGCGCGACCCACGTTCGGATTGGCCGCGCCATCTTTCAGGACTGATACCGAATCCGTCCGACGGCTGGGGCTTCCTTTCGGCGGTGTCGCCCGCGTGCCGGGGCATGCAAACCCGGGTTCACCGCAGGAAGCCTCTCCTCCGCTGCTCCCGGACCGTCACGCTAGACCACGCTTTCTACCAAAATCCGTATGAATCGGGCGGTATCGTTTCAGTGGACCCAATCTACGGGGCGGGAGTGCTTGACGGCGGAACGTTCCCGCCATCAGGGGAGACTGTTTCACCTGCAAGCTGCCGCAGGATCTCCTCAAGGTTGGCTTGCTCCGCTCCATACGCCGTCCAATCACCTCGCGCCAGGGCAGCCTGTCCTCGCGTATAGGCATCAAGCGCCTGCTGGGCGAGGTCGGCCTGAGCCGGTGAGACATCGGGCGCGCTTGGCGGTGGCGCGTCAGTGACGGCATCCGGCGGGGCAGGAAGCGGAGCGTCACCGACGGTCGGGGCGGTGAGAGAAGCGAGCGCTCCAGCGAGGGTCGGCTCCATCACCACCCGCTCGTTGGACGCTACGATCACTCGCTTAAGCTCCGGGTAGGCGCCCGGCGTCTCCGACGCTCGCAGGTAGAGCGGCTGGACATAGACGACGGAGTCACCAATAGGGATGACGAGCAAATTCCCCCGGATGACTTCCGAACCCGATTGGTCGAGCAGAGTGATCTGAGCCGAGATGTCAGGTTCTTGGTCAATCCTCGCCTCGACCTGTTGCGGACCGAAGACGATGGCCTGCCGCGGGAAGCGGTAGACCACGATCTCCGTGCTCCCTTCCGCGCCCGCTCGCCCTGCCATCCAGGCGGTCATGTTTTGGCGCTCCTGCCGACCTCCCGGCGTGAACGGCCGGATGAGGGCGAAGCCGGGCTCCTGCTCCTCCGGCAGCGTCAACGTCACGTAGTAGGGCTCCATACGCTGAATCGATCCGCCTGCCTCCTCCTGAGGAATCTCCCACCGATCGTCCCCGTCATAGAACATTCGAGGGTCGGTGACATGGTGGGCCGCGTAGATTTCGGACTGGATGTCGAAGAGGACCTCCGGGTACCGGAAGTGGGCAGCGATGCCGGGCGGGACATCGGCAATGGGCGCAAAGAGGTCATCGAAGATTCGAGCGTACGCGTCGGCGATGGGGTCGGGCGTCGCCGTGCGATAGAACGTGGTCGTGCCGTCGTAGGCGTCGACAACGACTTTGACACTGTTGCGAAGGTAGTTGATCCCCCGTGTGGGCGTCGCATACGGGTAGCGATCGGTCGACGTGTAGGCGTCAAGGATCCAGAAGAGGCGCCCCTGATCGATGACGATGTAGGGGTCGGGATCATAGGTGAGGAAGGGAGCGATGGTGTTTGCTCGCTCCACGACACCCCGCCGCAATAGGACCCGGGAGTCATCGGAGATCGACCCACTGAGGAGCAGATTGCGGTCTTGCAGATGCGTCGCCAGGATCACCCGGGAGAAGAAATTGCCGGTTCCAATGGAGCCCCGGCCGGCACCCGCATATCCTCCCGCCTGGGCCACCTCGCTGAGCCCCGTGAACTCTTCCTGGTCCGTGCCGACGACGACCCAGTCGCCCGGCCGCTCCCCGAAGTAGATTTCGGGCCGTTCGATCGTGAGTGGGCCAGTTCCATTGGGCGGGAAGCCGGAAACGAGCATCGTCGGAAGATCTTGCTGCGTAACACCCCCGACCGGGCTGACTACGACGCCGTACCCGTGGGTGTAGCGCAAGTGGCGGTTCAGCCAGGTCTGCGCGGTTTCCGGCAGCCCCTCCACGTTCAGTTCTCGTGCGGCCACCAGCACCTGCCGGATTTGCCCGTCGATCATGTACCGATCCACATCGACATCGTCGAACGCGTAATAGGGCACGAACGTGTGGTTCTGGGCGTAGGTTTCGCGCACCACCCGGTAGTCCCAGAGCCGGATGTTTTCGATGGTTGTCGACTGTGCCGCCAGATCAGCCGCCGACGTGGTGCCGCCGCCGCTTAGCTCCCGGGTGACGACATCTTCAAGATCATGAGCCTGCCGGGTCATCGCAATGTTGTGCGCGATGTAGGGAGCCTCGTGGCGCAGTTCGCTCGGCTCGACCACTGTCCGTTGCACTGCAGCCGGATAGGCGACGCCGAGCAGAACCGCCAGGACCGCCCAGCCGGCCAACGCGGCAAGAACCCACCGCACCCGACCCACGATCCCGCTCAAGGCCAAGAGCAACGCCGTCGCGCCGGTAACGAGGGCCAAGATCCAGTTCGCCCAACGGCGAGCATTGACGTCCGTGTAACCGGCGCCAAAGACCACACCCCGGTTTGAGTAAGCCAGATCGTAGTTCGCCAGCCAGTAGGAGGCTGCCACGAGCAGGAGGAACCCGCCGACCAGCACGAGGAGGTGCGTGCGCATCAGAACCGGAACCCGACGGTAGTTGCGCGGGTTGAAGCCCAAGCGCACCACGTAGATGACGGCGACGGCGAGCGTGGTGGCCGCGAGCAGAGGCAGCAGCGCGTTACGGAGAAAATGCAACACTGGGAGTGCGAACACGTAGAAGCCGACATCTCGACCAAGGACCGGGGTCGTGAGGCCAAAGGAGCGGCTGTTGAAGAGGAGGAGCAGCTCCGGCCATCGTTGCGCCGTTGCCACTCCCGCAACAACAAAGACGGTCCCCGTGGCGACGAGAAGGATCGGGAGGAGCAGGCGATCGACGCCGCGTCGGCCGGAGCCGGCCGGGCACAACCGCCGCGAGCGGCGCAGGGCGAGGACGATGTTGCCGCCGAAGACTGCCGCCCCAATCAGGCCGCCAAGGAGGAAGGTGGTCAACTGGGCGATGTACCGCGTCAAGAGCACGGATTGGTAACCGACGGAGTCGAACCACCACCAGTTGACCCAAAAGGAGGCAGTGGCGAAAACAAGCGCAAAGAGACCGGCGATGATTACCGCGGTGACGAACATGCGCACCGTGGATCGGGAGGGCCGCCACTGTGGCAGGAGGGATCGCGGGCTTGCTGCCGGAGACGGCCCCACCGTCCGAGGTCCTGGGAAGGGATTGAACAACGTCGAGAATACTCCTTCTATGAGCCGTCACGAAACAGTGGCGGTCACTGGAACACCGGTGCTAGCATCCGTCTGTCCGAACACCGGCCCGGAGGGGCAGCGGGGTCGAGTCTCGAGTGAGAGGTGCCGATGCACGGCATCGTAGCACCTCGCCCTCAGCCACGACCTCTTCCAGCCGTGCCGTGCTGCACATGATTCAAAGCCGAGACCTGTACCGATGATGTTCCACGACCAATCTCCTCTCGAGGTGCGGAGCCTCGGAAGTGGCAGTTCCGGGAACGCGCTCCTCATTAGCGCCGGGACCACCCTTGTCCTTGTCGACTGCGGCGTTGGCTCGCGGGCGCTGGAAGCAGGCGTCCGTGGGGCCGGGCATGCCCTGACTGATGTCTCGGCCGTGCTTCTCACCCACGAGCACGCGGACCATAGCCGATCCCTGCCGCGTCTTGAGCGAGCGGGGGTGCGTGTTGTTGCAACACCGGGGACTGCTGAGGCGGCTGGCGTTAGCGGCGCACTTGTCGACCGGATTCCCATCGGACCTCAAGTAGAGGTGGCTGGGATTACCGTCAGGGCCCTTCCGGTATCTCACGACGCGGTCGAGCCGTGCGGGTTTCTGATCGAACGCCAGGGTGTTCGAGTAGCCGTTGTGACGGATCTCGGATGCGAAGACGACGCGCTTCTGGAGCCCCTTGCAGGCGCCGACCTGATCGTTCTTGAGGCGAATCACGATGCCGCGATGCTACGCGGCGGACCGTACCCACTTCACCTGAAGCGAAGGGTCCTTTCCCGCACGGGCCACCTCTCCAACGAGCAGTGCGCCAATCTCCTCGCGGTGGCATTCCAGGGGGCACCGAGGGCACGGACAATCTGGCTTGCCCATCTTTCGGTGACAAATAATCGCCCGGAACTTGCGCG
>JAUJMG010000579.1 GCA_030446955.1 Thermomicrobiales bacterium | reverse complement strand
CCCTGCGCTGTCCCGTCGTTGACAATCCCTGTCACGCCTCGTCGCCCTATCCTTCCCGCTCGCTGCCTCCGCGGCCGCCTGCCCCGCGTTCCTCCACTGGAGCCACGTGAAGCAGGCATCCCGGACGAAGAGACCACCTTGCCCAGCACCTCATCCCGGGCTATCGTGGCAGCCGCGATACTCGATCGATTGGGACGAGGGGAACACGAATGGCGGCCGGAAAGGCGGTCCCGGCGGGACCGGAACTCTGCTGGGAGCCGATCCCGCTCGAAGCAATCGAGGAGGCGCGGGAGCGGACGCGCGGCGCTGTGTTGCGGACCCCGCTCGTTCGCCTCGATGCCGACGAGCCGGTCCCGGCGATTTTTCTCAAGCTGGAGTGCCTGCAGCCAATCCGCTCCTTCAAGCTTCGCGGTGCCCACAATGCCATCGTGAAGGCTGGCCGCGCGGCGCTCGCCGAGGGTGTCTGGACGGGCAGCGCCGGCAATATGGCCCAGGCTGTCGCCTGGGCGGCCCGCGCGCTCGGTGTCCCCTGCACCGTCTATGTTCCGGAGACCGCGCCCCGCACCAAGATCGCCAGCGTCGGGCGCTACGGGGGTAGGGTCGTCGAGTTGCCGGTCGACGAGTGGGTCGACATCTTTCGCACCCGCCATCGAGAAGGAGCTTCCGGCGTCTTTGTCCATCCCTACAGCGATCCGGACGTGATGGCGGGCAACGCCGTGATCGGACTGGAGATCCTGGAGGGTTTGCCGGAGGTCGACACTGTGATCGTTCCCTGGGGCGGTGGCGGTCTCTGCTGCGGGATTGCCTCCGCGATCAAGACGCTCCAGCCCCAGACCAGGGTCTACGCCAGCGAGATCGACACAGGAGCACCCCTCGCTCCCTCGCTCGCGGCTGGCCACCCCGTCGAGGTGCCCTACGTCCCGAGCTTCGCCGACGGGATCGGCAGCCCCTTCGTCAACGCCGAGATGTTTGACTTGGCTCAACGCCTCCTCGACGGGGCGATCGTCGTTTCTCGCGAGGAAACCGCTGCGGCCGCCCGCCTCATCATCGAACGCAACCGGGTAGTGCCCGAAGGCGCGGCAGCCACCGCCGTCGCCGCAGCCCTCACCGGCCGGGCCGGGAGGGGCACTATCGCCTGCCTCGTCTCCGGCGGAAACATCGACACCCAAACGCTGACCACCATCCTCCACGGCGAGACACCGAGGTAAGCGTCGGTCGGTGGAACAACGCCTGATCCCTGATTGACGGACAGCCATCACTGGGGAGGGCTGTCCGTCGGCTCCCTCGACCTGGGATCACGGGAAGGGGCCATTCCCGCGTTGTGCGTATACAGGTTCCGATTGTTCGCTTGGTCGCTCGTGACCGCCTGCCCGTGCTCGGCCCCGGAGGGGCTTTGTGGAGTGAGCCCGGAGATTTATCCCAGCACCCTCGGCACCACCTCCGACGCGAGCCGGGCCACGATCCCATCGGGATAGGGAGGGCGTAGGTTGAGCACGAGATGGGTAGCGCCGGTGTCCACGTAGCGCTGGACCGCCTCGGCCGTGCCTGGCAGGTCGTTGTAGGCCACCGGGATCTGCACCGAGTGCCGGATCTCCGCGGGGTCGCGGCCGACGGCGGCACAATGCTCGTGGAGAATGCCTGCCTTCCGCGCGAACTCCTCGGCTGAGCCCCCGACGAAGTTCCAGACATCGGCGTACTGGGCAACGACCCGGAGCGTCAGGCGCTCACCACTGCCGCCGATGACGAAGGGCGGATGGGGCCGCTGCACTGGCTTGGGCTCGCAGCGGGCTTCCTTCAACTCGTAGTAGCGCCCTTCGAAATCGACGGTGGGCTCTGCATATAGCCGCCTGATCATCTCGCAGGCCTCCCCCAACCGCCGGATACGCTCGCCGGGGGCGTAGAGGGGGATGCCCATGCTGCGGTGCTCGTATTCGTTCCAGCCCGCGCCCAAGCCGAGATCCAGCCGTCCGTTGGAGATGATGTCCACGGTGGCCGCCATGTTGGCCAGCACCGCTGGGTGGCGGTAGGTGTTGCCGGTGACCATCAGGCCGACCCGAATCCGCTCCGTTTGGGCGGCGTAGGCGGCGAGCAGCGTCCATCCCTCCAGGCAGGGCCCGTTGACGTCGCTATGGATCGGCGCGAAGTGGTCAAACAGCCAGGCATGCTCGAAGACGGGCGTGGCGTCTGCCTCCCGCCAGACCGCCAGCATCGCGTCGTAGGTCGTGTGCTGCGGCGCCGTCTTGATGCCGAACTGGAGGGTAGGCATGGTCATCTCCGCTTGTCCAACAACGGGTGCGGGCGCTGGAACGGTCAGGTATCCCGGTCCGGCCAGGAGGATATCCGATCCCGTTCCGGGCGTTTGGGGACCCGAAGCGGTACCGCCTCCATACCGAAGCAGGCTCCGGGTGGCGCTGACCGCACCTTCAACCTTCGATACGAAAGGGGAACAGGGGTAGCCTGCTCCGCTCACAGCGATGACCACGGTGATCATGTCTTGACGCACCGTGACCCTGCTGATAGAGTGTACGTACAGAAGCACTCAGGCGCCAAGGACGCGGGGACTACGAGACACGGAGCGATCCGGCGGGGAGGGCGGAACGGTCGTGAGGCCGGCGGATTAGTCTCGTTCGGATGGGCTCGCGGGTGGCGCCCTCTGGCGTCACGAGCGGACGCTGCATCGGTCCCGGCGGAGAGCGTTGGGGGCGGTGGACTGCCGGCACGGGAGGTCACCGAGCCGGCGGCGGTTGAGGCGGGTCAATCAGTCCGTGACTGGAAGGTTACTCGCCGCTGAGACCAGCAATCTGAACGTCTGGACCCTGTCTCCTGAACCACCGGTTCGCTTCGGTGCTTCGGTCATGAAACGCCGACGGCTGCGCAAGCGGTTGTCGGCGTTTCTGTT
>JAUJMG010000578.1 GCA_030446955.1 Thermomicrobiales bacterium | reverse complement strand
CTGATCGCCTCGCCGGAGGTGGAGCTCGTGCTCAACCTGACGATCCCTGCCGCGCACTACGAGATCGCGCGCAAGGGGATCGAGCACGGCAAGGCGGTCTATTCGGAGAAGCCGCTGGCAACAGTCGCGTCCCAGGGACAGGAGCTGGTCGATCTCGCCCGGGAGAGGGGAGTCCTTGTCGGGGCAGCGCCGGATACCTTTCTCGGGGCCGGGATCCAGACCTGCCACCGCCTGATCGATGACGGCGCGATCGGCGAGCCGGTCGGCGCCGCGATGTGCTTCGCCTCCCACGGCAACGAGCACTGGCATCCCAACCCCGCCTTCTCGTACCAGCCGGGAGGTGGACCCGTGTTCAACCACGGCCCGTATTACCTGACGGCGCTCGTCGCGCTGCTCGGTCCCGTCCGGGCGGTCGCCGGGAACGCCCGTACGAGCTTTCCGACGCGGACCATCTCGTCGCAACCGCTTGCGGGGCAGACGATCACGGTCGAGACACCGACCTTCATCAACGCCGTCTTCACGCTCGACCGCGGGCCGGTCGCCTCCTTCACCGCAACCTATGATGTCTGGGCCACGGAGCGGCCGAAGTTCGAGATCTACGGCTCGGAGGGGACGCTTGGCGTGCCGGACCCGAACACCTTCGGCGGCCCCGTCCGGGTCTACCGTCGCGAGACGCGCGAGTGGGAAGAGATCCCGATCGATCCGGGGTTCGATACGAACTCGCGGGCGCTGGGACTGGCCGACTTCGCCCTTGCGATGCGCGAAGGGCGACCCGCCCGCGCCAGTGCCGAACTGGCCAATCACGTGCTCGAGGCGATGGAGGCAACGGAGACGGCAGGAGACGTCGCGCGGACGATCACCCTCGGGACCCGTTGCGATCGGCCAGAGCCGCTCGACCCGGCGACCATCCCGCTCCGCGACACGCAATCGTAGGGGCAGACCCATGTGTCTGCCCGGTGTGGCCCCCGAGGCCAGCCGCATGCGGTCGATTCGTAAGTTCGCCCGCCGGAACCGCCGATCGATCCGGCCGACCGTGCCGGCTCGACGTGAGGCTCCCCACAGCGTGACCGATCCTCCGCCAACCACACCGGGGTCGCGCATCGTCGCGGCCGATAACCTCGATGTACTGCGTGGCCTGCCCGACGCGAGCATCGACCTTGTCTACATCGATCCACCGTTCAACACGGGACGTATCCAAGTGCGGCGATCGATCGCCACCGAGCGGTCAGCCGACGGCGATCGGACGGGGTACGGCGGTCACCGCTACCGGACGAGCGCCCTCGGCACCCGCGCTTACGCCGATGCCTTCGATGACTTCCTGGCCTTTATCGAGCCACGTCTGCGACAGATCCAGCGCGTGCTCGCCCGCCACGGATCGCTCTACGTCCACATCGATTACCGCGAGGCGCATTACTGCAAGGTCCTGCTCGACGACATCTTCGGCCGTGCCAATTTCATCAACGAGATCATCTGGGCCTATGACTACGGCGGTCGCGCCACCCGGCGCTGGCCCGCCAAGCACGACACGATCCTCTTCTATGCTAAGGACGCATCCGCCTATACCTTCAACACCGGCGAGGTCGAGCGTGAACCATACATGGCGCCTGGACTCGTCGGTCCCGACAAGGCGGCCCGTGGCAAACTGCCGACCGATGTCTGGTGGCACACGATCGTCAGCCCCACCGGCCGCGAGAAGACCGGCTACCCGACCCAGAAGCCGCTCGGCATCCTGCGCCGGATCATCGCCGCCTCGTCCCGGCCGGGTGACCTCGTGCTCGATTGCTTTGCCGGCAGCGGCACCACCGGGATCGCGGCCCACCAGCTGGGACGTCGCTTCCTGCTCGTCGACAACAATCCCGACGCGCTGGAGGTGATGGCCGCTCGCTTCGCGGGAATCCCGGAGGTCACCTTCGAGGGATTTGACGAAGACGCCGGCTCCGCCCCGGAGAGGGCATCCCCCGCGCCGCCGTGACGTCCGCACGGGAACCCTCATCAGCTACCGGTGCGCTGCGCTGCGCACGCCCCCGGCCGCTTCGGGATTGCCCGTGAACGGAAGGGGTTCTACTGCGTGCGCCGGTGACGGACAGGGCGAACACCGGGTCCGCCGCTGCGGGATTGCTTCCCGGCTGCCCACGCCCGGGCCCGGCTCACCGCCGGCGTGTTGACAGCCTGTCGGCGATCGGGGATACATGGCGTTCAGCATCGGAATCAGGCACCGAACCCTTCCAGATCGCGATTCCCACGCAGAAAGGCCGAATCAATGCCGAAGACCGCGCTGATCGTCTGGGGCGGCTGGGCGGGCCACGAGCCCAAACAGACCGCCGAGCTCTTTGCCGCCGCCCTCAAGGCCCGCGACTACCGGGTCGATCTCGAAACCGAGCTCGATGTCTTTCTCGATGCCGACCGGCTTGCCCGGACGGACCTGATCGTCCCGGTCTACACCCAGAGCACGATCACCAGGGAGCAGGAATCCGGGCTCCTCAGCGCCGTCAAGGCGGGCACGGGCATGGGCGGCTGGCACGGCGGGATGGGCGACGCCTTCCGGCAGAACGTCGAGTACCAGTTCGCGGTTGGCGGGCAGTGGGTGGCGCACCCGGGCAACATCATCGACTACACCGTCGACATCCTCGATCACGAGGACCCGATCACGGCGGGCCTGGGAAGCTTCGCGATGCACTCCGAGCAGTACTACCTGCACGTCGATCCCTCGAACCACGTGCTGGCGACGACCACGTTCAGCGGCGAGCACGCCCCGTGGATCGAGGGCACGGTGATGCCGGTGGCCTGGAAACGACGATACGGCGAGGGCAAGATCTTCTACTGCTCGCTCGGCCACGTCGAATCCGACTTCAACGTTCCCGAAGCCAAGCTCATCACCGAGCGCGGCCTCGTCTGGGCGACTCGCTAG
>JAUJMG010000577.1:1652-2909 GCA_030446955.1 Thermomicrobiales bacterium | reverse complement strand
GGATGCGGGAGGAGTACGACGCCACGGGATCGACGGACGAGGCGATCGTGCGGGGGATCGGCCTGACCGGGCGGTTGGTCACCAGCGCCGCGCTGATCCTCTTCCTCGCCTTCGGGGCGCTCGCCTCCGGACCCGTCGTCGTGGTCAAGATTCTGGCGACCGGTCTCGCCGCCGGGATCCTGCTCGACGCCACGGTGGTACGGGCGCTGCTGGTCCCGGCGACCGTCTCGCTACTGGGCCACTGGAACTGGTGGCTGCCGGCGGCGCTCGACCGGTTCGTGCCTCGGCAGAGCGGCAGCCACGCGGGGCCGGTTGCACCCCTGGGTGGTGAGGCAGACTGACCGGCCGCTGGCTGACTGCCTGAACCCGGACACTAAACGCGCCGATCCTGCGCTTCGCCGTTCACGGCAAGGCGAGGAGGTGCGCCGCGCCCCTTACCCGGAGGCTCCGGGACCGATGGGTGTCGGGCTGCCGAGGGGTTGACAGGTGGGCAATCGGTGGTAATGTACGTATAGATCAAACGTTCTTATCTCGGGGAAAAACGAGGCGGAGACAAGGAGCGGCAGTCGGTGGACGGCCGGATTCCGTGGCCTCCACGCGTCCCTCCCCGCGGGGGAGCGTTTGCGGGCAACCGTCCAGAACCAGAGGAGGAGCGCGCGGTATGGCGCCAGTGGAACTGCTCGAACGCCCAGCCGACACCTCGACCGCATTCACCGTCCCGCGGTGGGAGGAACGAACGACGCCCGTGAGAGAGGCCTCGACCGAGCGTGATCTAGCGATCGAAGCGGTCGGGTTGGAGCGGCGCTTCGGCTCGTTCGTGGCGGTCGACAAGGTGGACCTGGCGGTGCGGCGGGGGGAGATTTACGGGTTCCTCGGCCCCAACGGCGCCGGCAAGTCCACCACCTGCCGGATGCTCTGCACCCTGACGGCGCCGACCGGGGGTCGGGCTACGGTGGCGGGTTGCGACGTGGCCAGCGATCCGGACGGGGTGCGGCTGCGGATCGGGGCGGCGCTCCAAGCGGCCGCGCTCGACCTTCAGCAGACGGGGGCGGAGCTGCTGCGGCAGCAAGGCCGCTACTACGGGCTGAGCCGGGCGGAGGTTGAGACGCGGCTCGACGATTTACGGGGGTTAATCGACCTCGGCGACGCGCTCAATGGCCGGATCAAGGGGTATTCGGGCGGCATGAAGCGGCGGATCGACCTCGCGGCGGCGCTGATCCACAACCCGGAAGTGCTCTTCCTCGACGAGCCGACGAC
>JAUJMG010000577.1:0-1552 GCA_030446955.1 Thermomicrobiales bacterium | reverse complement strand
GACGAGGTGACGGCCTCGACCGCGAACGGACCCGGGACGGTCTCGCCGATCGCGGTGGCGCTGGCCGGGGCGGGGGTCGGGGTGCGGGCCCTAACGCTGCGCAAGCCCACCCTGGACGACGTGTTCCTAACGCTCACCGGCAACCGCCTGCAGGGAGAGGAGCAGCAGTAATGGCGACGAATATCGCTCGCGCTAGCACAGGGCAGATCGCGGTCAACGGCCGCGGGCGTCCGGCCACCATCCGGGCGCGCAGGGCGAGCTTTCTGGCCGACCTCTGGTCGGTCGCGATTCGGGCGCTGCGGGCGCTGCCGCGCGAGCCGGAGGTGATCGTCCCGTCCCTGATCATCCCGGTCTTCTTCTTCGCGGTGAACATCGGCACGCTGCAGGACTTCGCCCAGCGCGGGATCCCAGGGCTCGACTTCCGCGCCTTCCAGCTGCCGACCGCGATCGTCTTCGCGGTAACGGGCATCTCGCGGGCGCCGGCGCTGGTGACCGACATCCAGTCGGGCTACTTCGACCGGATGCTGATGAGCCCGATGCGCCGCTTGTCGCTGCTGCTGGGCCTGATGATCGCCGACCTCGCGCTGGTGATCGGGCTGACGGTGCCGGTGCTGCTGCTGGGCTTCGCGGTCGGCGTCGGCTTCGAGACCGGGGTGCTCGGGGTTCTGGTTTTCATGCTGCTGGCCGGGTTCTGGGGCCTGGCCTTCACCGGGTTCACCTACGCGATCGCCCTCAAGACGGGATCGCCGGGCGCGGTCGGGGCCAGCTTCATCCTCTTCTTCCCGTTCGTCTTTCTGACTATGGCCACGCTGCCCCTGGAAGCGCTGACCGGCTGGCTGGGCACGATCGCCGAGTTCAACCCGATGACCTACCTGCTGGCCGCGCTGCGCTCGCTCCTCTACGGTGGCTGGCAGCCGCGGGCATTGCTCGAGGGTGTGCTCGCGATCGCTGGGGTCGCGGTGGTCAGCATGTCCCTCGCGCTGGCGGCCCTGCGCGGACGGGTGGAACGCGGATAAGGGCTAAGGTTTGACGGCCGGCGTGGGGATCCGACTCCTCGCCTACCCTGTAGTGAGGTAGGCGAGCAGGGTGCGGACCCCCACGCCGGTCGCGCCTTTAGGTCCGTAGGGGACGGGCTTGTCGGTGCGGGAGGAGCCGGCGATGTCGAGGTGGGCCCAGGGCAACCCCTCCCGGAAGCGCTGGAGAAAGAGCGCCGCGATGATCGCCCCGCCGTAGCGGCCGCCGCTGTTCTTGATGTCCCCGACGTCGCCCTTGATCTTCTCGTTCAGATCCTCCGTCAAGGGCATCCGCCAGGTGCGCTCCCCCACGCTCTCTGAGGCGCGGAGGAGGCGGTCGGCCAGAGCGTCATCGCTGGCGAAGAGGGCGGTGGTACCTTCACCGAGGGCGACGACGGCGGCGCCGGTTAGGGTCGCGAGGTCGATCAACTCAGTGGCGCCTTGGCGGGCGGTGTAGACCAGACCATCAGCGAGGACGAGGCGGCCCTCGGCGTCGGTGGAGAGGACCTCGATCGTGATCCCGTTCAGGGCGGTCAGGA
>JAUJMG010000576.1 GCA_030446955.1 Thermomicrobiales bacterium | reverse complement strand
GGCGAGGCGACGATCGCCTCTACCACCCAGCTCTACGATCCCAGTGGGGGTGACTGGGCTCGTGGCCTGATCGCCAACCTGGGGCTTCCCGGGCACATCTTCCCGCACCTCATTCCGCCCGGCACGCTCCTCGGCCGTCTCCTGCCGCACGTCGCGGAGGAGACTGGTCTGGGAACGTTGCCGGTGGTCGCTGTTGCTTCTCACGACACGGCGTCGGCGGTCGCGGCGGTGCCGGCCGAGGGGAGCCGGTTCGCCTATATCTCCAGCGGCACCTGGTCGCTGGTGGGGGTGGAGACGCCCCGCCCGGTCCTGACACCGGAGGCGATGGCCGCCAACTTCACGAACGAGGGCGGTCTTGGCGGCGCGGTGCGCCTGCTCAAGAACGTCATGGGGCTGTGGCTGCTTCAGGAGTGCCGGCGGACGTGGGCGCGGGAAGGCCGGACGCTGACCTACGAGGAGTTGGTCAGCCTCGCCGCCGCCGCACCGGCCTTCGGGCCGCTGATCGACCCCGACCACCCCTCGCTGCTGCCCCACGGCGACATGCCGGCCCGCATCCGAGCGCTCTGCCGGGCGCAGGGGCAGGAAGAGCCGGTTGAGCCGGGGGAGATTGCCCGTTGCGCGCTGGAAAGTTTGGCGCTGAAGTATCGCTGGGTGCTGGAGAAGCTGGAAGGGGTGACGGGGCACCCGGTCGAGGTTGTCCATGTCGTCGGTGGGGGCTCCCGCAACGAGTTGCTTTGCGGGCTGACCGCCGCCGCGACTGGCAGGCCGGTGCTGGCGGGCCCGGTCGAGGCGACGGCCTTGGGGAACGTCCTGGTTCAGGCCCTGGCCCAAGGCCAGGTGGCTTCCGTCGTCGAGATCCGCGCGGTGGTTCGGAATTCCGTCGAGGTGGTGCGCTACGATCCGCCAACGGATCGTGAGGCATGGGACGAGGCCTTCGCGCGGATGGAGCGGCTCGTGGCGGCGACGAGCCGTGAACAGACGTCCCCCTAGCGACCCATGCCGGGGAGAGCTGGGGTGTCCTCCGCGGACGGGCGCCGAGAGCGGTTCCGGCGTCTGTCCACACTGGGGACCGAGCAGGCGTTCTCAAGGAGAGGATTGATGCGCCAAGCCACCGACCGGGCGTACGAGGCCCTGGCGGAGACCCTGACCGGGCAGGGCGTCGATGTCGCGGCCGTGGAGGAGCGGCTGCGAGCGCAGGAGGTGGAAACGCCCTCCTGGGGCTACGGCAACTCCGGCACCCGTTTCAAGATCTTTCCGCAGCCGGGGGTGCCGCGGGACCCGTTCGAGAAGTTCGAGGACGCGGCCCAGGTACACAAGCTGACCGGGATCACGCCCGCTGTGGCCATCCACATCCCCTGGGACGCGGTTGACGACTACGGCGCGCTGCGGCAGCACGCGGCGGAACTCGGCCCGCGGATCGGCGCCGTCAACCCCAACCTGTTTCAGGAGGAAGCGTACAAGCTCGGGAGCGTCTGCAATCCCGACCCGAGGGTGCGGCGCCAGGCCACCGATCACCTGCTGGAGTGCGTCCGGATCGCCGAAGCGATAGGCTCGAGGGACCTCTCCCTCTGGTTCGCCGACGGCACCAACTACCCCGGCCAGGACTCCATCATCGAGCGGCGGGACCGGATGCGGGAGTGCCTGGCGGAGATGCATGCCGCCCTGGCCCCCGGCATGCGGATGCTCTTGGAGTACAAGTTCTACGAGCCAGCCTTCTACCACACCGACCTGGCCGATTGGGGTACCGCTCTGGCGATGTGCCAGAAGCTCGGCGACCGGGCGCACGTCCTGGTCGATCTCGGGCACCACCCCCAGGGCACGAACGTGGAGCAGATCGTCGCGCTGCTGCTGGACGAGGCGCGCCTCGGCGGTTTCCACTTCAACAACCGCAAGTACGGCGACGACGACCTGATCGTCGGCTCGGTCAACCCCTTCGAGCTGTTCCTGATCTACGTGGAACTGACCGGGGAGGCCGCGGCGCGGCAGCGGATGCCGATCGCCTACATGATCGACCAGTCCCACAACATAGAGGCCAAGATCGAGGCGATGCTGCTCAGCGTCCTCAACCTTCAGGAGGCGTACGCGAAAGCCCTGCTCGTCGATCGCGCCGCGCTGACCGAGGCACGGCAAGCGGGGGATGTGCTCAGCGCCCACCGGGTCCTGCTCGCCGCCTACGCGACCGATGTCCGCCCCCTCTGCGCCAAGGTGCGGACCGACCTCAGCGCCGCCGCCGACCCCATCGCCGTCTTCCGGGCAAGCGGCTACCGGGAGCGGGTGGCCGCAGAGCGCGTCGGCGGCCGGCAGGCGAGCTGGACGTGACCGGGTCAGACGATCCGGGGAGTGGCGTGAGCTAGTTGCCAATTTCTGGGGCACCTCTTCCGTCCCGTGTGGGAGCCGTTGCAGCCGGTGCCTCCGAGCGGAGAGTGCATGCTGTGTCGCCAATCTGGATTTGGTGCTGCCAGTCGTGGAGGTGTGCCGTCCGATTGGTTGGAGTCGGCGGGAAGGGAGCTCCAGGCGGGCGGACAGTCCGGCGGTCGGGCGGCGCACCCCGTTTCGGTTCGCGATTCCGGACCCTATACTGGCGTTCATGCTGAGGCAGCGACCACGTCTGGGCGAGTGAACTCCGGAGGCGAGCGGCCGATGATGATGGCGCCCCGTGAGAACGATTCGGGGGAGCGATTTGCGCCCCTTGCAATGCACCCAGACGAGTTCCGCGCTCTCGGCCACCACCTGGTCGATCGGATTGCCGAGTTCCTGGCAGGTTTGCCTGAGCGGCCGGTTACCCCGGCGGATTCCCCCGCCGCCGTCCGGGCCGCCCTCGGTGGTGACGGGCTGCCGGCACACGGGGGCGATCCCGGTTTGCTGCTTGAGGAAGCCGCCTCGCTCCTGTTCGACCACTCCCTGTTCAA
>JAUJMG010000121.1 GCA_030446955.1 Thermomicrobiales bacterium | reverse complement strand
CCTGATGCCCGCCCCCGCAGGGGCAATCCGGGGCATCAGGTCCATGACCGCGAACCCCGCCGCCGGCGGCGGAGGGGGTCAAGGGAGGGGCGCAGCCCGAGCGAGAAGCGGAGCGCAGCGGCGCCTCGCAGCGGCCCTTGAGGCCCGAAGGCGTCGGTGGCACGAGCCCTCGGCTCCGCCGCCCTGTGCCGTCCCTACGGGCGACCACCGTGGAGACCGACCACGTCTTCTCGGTCGGCCGGTGCTCGTATCATCTGCAAGCGCTTTCCCGCCAGGTGGCCAGCCCTTCGGTCCTGGCCGGACTGCCTCGCCTCACCGCCTGCGGGCTATGCCACACGAGCGCCACACCCATGCTGGCCAGCGGCGTCCCGCCCAAGGTCGTCGCCGAACGCCTCGGCCAGACCGATCCGACCCCTGTTCACCAACCTCTACAGCCACGTCACGCCCACGACGCAGCGAGAGGCGGCCCATCGCCTCGGCGCCGTGCTGTTTGGGCCGGATTCATGGGAGGAGGTCCACGTACGATGACCCTGATGGCGTTCGAGCGGATCACCGCTGACCCCGAGCGCATGGGGGGCGTGCCCTGCATCCGAGGCCTGCGGGTCACGGTGAGCTTGATGCTCGGCAACATGGCTTTCGCGGGGACGATTGAGCAGATCCTCGATTACTACCCGTCCCTCGAGCGCCGCCGACATTCTCGCTGCCCTAGAGCCCACCGTGGCCGCGATCAAGTAGCGCGACGTTCCGATCGTCCATCCGGCGTGAGGTTCCTCCTCGACACCAACTGTCGCCTCGTGCCATATCAGCTTTTGAGAACCTGGGCCACCAAGTACCAGCCTGTAAGCCCACTGCTGGCTACGCAGGTGCGCTCTCCCCGTAAAGCGCCGGGGTCCCTCACCGGGCATGGTCGCTAAGGGCCGCTCCACCAGTCACGCCGACGCCCTGTCCTCTGACCGGATTAACCTTGGGGACGTATCGGGTGGACCCACGATGGGCTTGTCAGAAGACGACGCGGCCAAGGGCTACGGCTAGGGTCTGACGAAGGTATTCGAGTCGGGCTCAGGCGGCCGAACACCAAAGGGGACACTCCAATGGCGAGGATCTTTGACAACATCAACCTAGAGCTTGCACCACATCTCGTAGCGACGTACGAGGCGTCCGACCGGATGGACTCCGCGGTTGGTTACTTCAACTTGCGGGGCTGGACGCAGTTCGCAGGCGCTGTTGAGCGTAAGCGCCTAACTGACAAGCCGGTTATGCGGATTCTTGTTGGTATGACCCTCGCAGACCCACATGCCGAGGTCCAGTCATTCCTGCAGGCTGCTCTTGAGGGGCGTGAGCCCGACGAGGACATTGACCGCGACGTGGCGAAAGCACGGCTGCAGCAGGCCCTTAACAAGTTCCGGACGCAGCTTATGCGCGGCATTCCGAACGAAAGCGACCTCGCAAGTCTTCGAGCGCTGAAGCGCCATCTCAGGGAAGGCCGTGTAGCGATCAAGTTGTTCACCCGACGTCCGATGCACGGGAAGACCTACGTTTGCCACCGGCGAGACATTAACAGCCCGATAGTCGGTTTCGTCGGCTCCTCGAACCTGACAATGGCAGGCTTGTGCCATAACTACGAGCTTAACGTTGATGTGCTGGACTTCGATGGGGCACGCAAGCTCGACGAGTGGTTCGAGGCGCGGTGGAATGACCGCTTTACCATTGATATTAGTGCCGAGTTAATTGAGATCATCGAGGAGTCCTGGGCCGCCGAGCAGCCCCTCAATCCTTACGAAGTATACCTTAAAGTTTGCTATCACCTATCCAGGGACGTCCGCGAGGGTCTCATTGATTACAGCCTCCCGCCACTGATGCGCCGACAGCTTCTGGATTACCAGGTCAGCGCGGTTCAAACGCTCGCTCGACGTGTTGTAACACGTGGCGGCACGATGTTAGGAGACGTCGTTGGCCTCGGCAAAACTATCACCGCTGTCGCGGTCGCGTTGATGCTCCGAGAGGAGCACGGTCATTCGACGCTGGTGATATGCCCCAAAAACCTCGTGAAGATGTGGCAGGGATACCTCGACGCCTACGACGTTCCGGGGCGCGTTGTCCCGTACAGCCTCGCCGCGCGCGACCTGCCCGAGCTGCGGCGCTATCAGTTTGTCATTGTGGATGAGTCACACACTATGCGAAGCGACAGCCGGCTCGACTACAAGGCGATCCATGACTACGTCCGAGAGAACAACAGCAAGGTCTTGCTGCTTACAGCGACGCCGTACAACATCCGATTTCGCGACGTCGCCAATCAGCTTGGTCTCTATATCGATGACGACGACGACCTCGGGCTTCAGCCGGTGAACGCTCTCGATAAGGATCCCGGCCTAGCCGATAGGGTTGACGGCAAGACGAACACGATGCTCGCATTCAGGAGGTCCGAAGAGCCGGATGATTGGAAGCGGCTGATGAGCGACCACCTCGTCCGCCGGACCCGCTCGTTCGTCAAGAGCAACTACGCGTTGCTTGACGACGAAGGTCGCGAGTACCTGGTATTTGCTGACGGCAGCCGGTTCTACTTCCCAGAGCGGATCGCCAAGCCAGTGGAGCACTCCTTCGGCAAGGGGGATCCAGCAGCGCTGATGGTGTCTGACGCCACCCTGAACGTCATCGACGGGTTATCTCTGCCCCGCTACAACCTTGCCAGCTACCTGGCGAAGGGTATCCAACACACTACCGCTGAGAACGAGCTCGTCGAGCGACTGGAGAAAGGCAGCGGCCACCTCCTCGGGTTCGTTCGCACCGGGCTCTACAAGCGGCTCTCGTCCTGCGGCCATTCTTTTGTGCTCTCACTGAGCCGTCACCTCGCGCGGAACGAACTGTACCTTCACGCGCTGAGTATGGGTTTCGATCTTCCGGTGGGTACCGTGCTGGATCCAATGCTGAGCGGCAGCGAAACGGATCTAGATAGCGAGGAAGTTGACAGCGCCGGTCAAGCCGACGCTGACTACGCGGCGCTTAAGGCCCAGAAGCCCCGCCAAATTACCTGGGTCCGGACCGATTTGTTCAACGCCGCCTTGGCTGAGGATTTGCGGCGCGACATCGACGCGCTCCGACAACTGCTTGACGAGTTCGGTGATTGGAGCGACAAGAAGGACTCCAAGATTGATCGGCTGGTGAAGCTGCTCCAGAAGGACCACCCAGATGACAAGGTGTTGATCTTCACCGAGTACAAGGACACTGCAGACTACATCGCCAGAGCGCTCGTCAGGCGGGGACTAGAGTCTGTGGGACTAGCGACCGGGGAGACCTCAGACCCTACCTCCCTAGGACGCAGATTCTCCCCGAGGTCGAACGCTCTCCCCGGCCAGCAGGCCCCGCTGCCCATTGACGATGAGCTACGCGTGCTGGTCGCCACGGACGTCCTGTCTGAGGGCCAAAATCTGCAGGACGCTCACGTCATCGTTAACTACGACCTGCCGTGGGCAATCATCCGGTTGATCCAGCGCGCGGGACGCATCGATCGCGTGGGTCAGCAATCGCCCGAAGTTTTTGTTTACTCCTTCTTTCACGAAGGCGTCGAGAACGTCCTAAGCCTCCGCCAGCGGATCCGAGACCGGCTTCACATTAACGCAGAGGTGTTCGGCTCGGACGAGCGGTTCTTCGGCACCGCCGAAGAGACTCAGGCGATCGAAAACCTCTACAACGGCAAGCTGGAAGACGACGACCTCGACTCTGAAGTCGACGCCAGCAGTCTGGCCTATGAGGTTTGGAGCCGGGCGGAGGAGGATGACCCTGAACTTGCACTCAAAGTCATAGGCCTGCCCGACCTGGTCTTTGCGACGCGGCCGGCATTTGCTAACGAACAAATAGGGGGCATCGTCTGTTACGTCCGCACCTACGGCGGCATGGACGGCTTCGGCCACGCGGTCCCGGGCGAGACACCGCGGCTCCTTACTGGCCACGAAGCCCTGCGCCATTTCGCGTGCACGCGGGACACTCCTGCGCTAGATCGTAGGGAAGACCACTTTCAGCTCACCAAGGAGCTGGCGCAGGGCACGCTGAGCAAGCCAGCCAGCATCGAGGGTCGCCTGCGGGGCGTCCGCAAGCGCGTCTGGAATCGGCTCAACGGCACCTTCGCCTCGATGAATGCCGAGGTAGCCGACGCCCTCGAAGCCCTGTTCCGAAGGCCGCTGACTCGGGACGCAGAACAGCGGCTGCGTGGAGGTCTAGCCACGCGTGGGGACGACGAATCCCTGGCGGACCTCGTAACGCTCCTGCATCGGGACGGCCGGCTCGTGATTCCGGATAGCTCGGGCAGCGATCCGGTGCACATCGTCTGCACCATGGGCATCGCGCCATGACGTCCATGCTCTCTCTGATCGACAGCGCCAACTTTCGGGCACTGTTCGTCGAAGAGCTCGGCTGGAGCAATCCGGACCATCCACCACTCCAGGTGAGCGCGGACGGCAGATCGTTCGTCCTGACGCAGGTCGCCGGCTTCAAGGGTGTCCGGGTGTGGGTTTGCCCGGATCTCCCCGACCGTAGAACGCAGCGGCTTATCGACCACGAGGTGCGGCGGGTCAGCGACGAGCGACTGCTGATCTTCCACAACGAGGCCCGGCAGGAGTGGCGCTGGCCTCAATCGAGCGACGCACACGGGAAGGGACAGCCCAGGCTGGTGACCCACGCTCACACCGTCGGTCGGGAGAACCCAGCACTTCTGCAGAGACTGTTACTCGTCGAGCTCGGCCTCGACGAAGAACCCACGGTCGTTGAACTACTGAACCGCATGCGGTCCGCCTTCGATGCGGACAAGGTTACTCGTGCCTTCTACGACAAGTTTCTAGGTAAGTACAAAGACTTGATTGAAGCCCTAAGGGGCATCAATAGCAAAAGCGACCGCGAGTGGTACAGCGCGCTCCTCATGAACCGGCTCATGTTCATCTACTTCATGCAGCGGAAGGGTTTTCTGGATGGAGACCTAAACTACCTGCGGAAACGTCTCGAAGGCCTCCAGGAGATTGTCGGTAAGGGTCACTTCTACGAATTCTACAGAGACTTCCTCATACCGCTATTCCACGAGGGACTCGGCGCGCGGAAGCGAAAGTATCCGGACGACCGTATTAAGACCCTCGTCGGCGACGTGCCGTATATAAACGGCGGGATTTTCACGATGCACCAGATCGAGGAAGCGAACGACATCCACATCGAGGACGACATATTCCGTTCGATCTTCGATCTATTCGACCAGTTTCAGTGGCACCTCGATGACCGACCTTCGGGGAACCCGAACGAGATCAATCCTGACGTACTGGGCTACATCTTCGAGCAGTTCATCAATCAGAAGGAGACCGGCGCTTACTACACGAAGGAAGACGTGACCGGATATATGACGACGTCGACCTTGATCCCCGTCTTCCTCGACCGCCTCCAGGAGCGAACGGAGATCAACCCCTGGAGGAGACTGAAGCAAGAGCCCGAGACGTATGTATGGGGGAGCTTGTCCTTTGGGACCGAACAGCCACTGCCAGAGAAGGTTACCGCGGTGGCCACGAACCCTGAGTCAGCGCTATGGCATCAGCTTGCAGATGCGCAGCTCGGCCTGCCTGGCGAGACATGGATCGAGGTATCCGTTCGACGGGAAGCGCACGCCCGACTGTTGCGCCGCATCGAGCTCGGTTCTGTCATCAACAGCGACGCGGCGGTCACGAGCAACATCGATCTCGAAGGCCTTGCGATAGATGTTATCGACGCGATCAATAAGCCGACGGATGTCGTGGCGGCGTGGGAAGTCCTGTCAGCTCTCAAAGTCATTGACCCGACATGCGGCTCCGGCGCCTTCCTGTTCGCGGCCGTCAAAGTTCTGCAGTCGCTCTACGCGGCAGTGCTCGACGCGGCTAGTGTCCACGCGAATACTTCCAAGACGCCAGCACTTCTTAAGCTCCTATCCGACGTGGGTGCACACGTGAATCGGGAGTACTTCGTCCTCAAACACGCCACTCTGTCGAATCTTTACGGCGTCGACCTGATGGACGAAGCAGTCGAAATTGCGCGGCTGCGTTTGTTCCTCAAGCTGGTTTCGACCATTGACAGTCGCGTCGAATTGGAGCCCCTACCCGACCTCGACTTCAACATCAAGCCTGGCAATATCCTCGTGGGGGCTGTCACGCCGGCGGATATTGGCAAGCACAGCGACGACCTGCTGACGAGCAGCACCGTGGACAGTGTCATCGAAGTGGCGGAAAACGTTCAGGAGGTCTACTCCGCCTTCCGCGCGGCGCAAGAGTCAGACGACGATGACCGGGTCCGGGCGCACAGGACCACGCTGTCGGAACTGCTCAACGATGTACGTATGACCGTGGACAAGCAGTATTTTGGAATCGCGCGGCTGACGGGTTCCTACGTGGAGTGGCGTCGCTCCCACCGACCCTTTCACTGGTTCCTCGAGTTTCCGGAGGTCATGGGTTCCGGCGGTTTCGACGTCGTGGTGGGCAACCCACCATACGTCCAGCAGAACAAGGTGAAGACTTACGCTTTCAAGGGTTTCGCAACCTCGGTGTTGCCCGACATCTTTGCGCCTTGTACCGAGCGCGCCGCTCAAATCACCAGGTTATCGGGTCGTTGCGCCGTCATAGTGCCGATCGCCTCACAGTTCAGTGCCGACTACGCCGTACTACGGGCGGTACTATCTGATCGGTTCGCTCACATTTGGGTCAGCACCTTCGACCGACGTCCGAGCGGCCTGTTCGCCGGGAAGGTCGGTGTCCGTAGCAGCATCATCATTTGCAGTGGTAGTGCCACAGGCGTACCAAACCTTCACGTGACGACAACGCACCGCTGGGTCAGCGAGTACCGCCCTGCACTGTTCGAGGCACTTGCGTACGTCGACGTGCCACCCGAGTCGCCGTTGCGCGCCGTCGCTTGGCCGCGGCTGACCGGACCGGAGCTGCGGCACCTGCTTACCGAGCTAATCGCGAAGAATCCGCTCCGGCTATCGCGTTGTTTCGTTAAGAGTAGTCCTCACCGTTTTGGATTCAAAGGTAACGCCCTCTACTGGCTTTCGGTCTTTGACAAGGCGCCGGCAGTGCTGGAGCCCGGCGGGACCGCCTCAGAGCCGACCATGATGAAGTGGGTATGCGTGGGCAGCGCGAAGGAGCGCGACATGGCGCTCGCCGTTGGCCTTTCCAAGATCGCGCTTGTCTGGTGGCACCTCACCAGCGACAACCTGAACGTCACTCTCGGCGGCTTGGGATCAACTCCCGTGGACGTCACTCGGTTCACAGCCGCAGAACAAGACCGTCTGGCCGCGCTCGGGGCTCGGCTACGGAAGGCCCTTCCCACGACGAGTCGCTTCACCTATTACCGGCAGCGGAAGGTTTACCGATACCAGGTGCCCGAAATTCGCTCACTAACGGATGAGGTCGATACATTGTTACTAGAAGTCCATGGCATTGACAAGTACCGTCGTGCCCTTGAGCACGCCTACTCGACCCTCTTCAAGGGCGATGCTGACGAAAACGGCGAGTGACCCAGGTTACTACACCTTCCAGTCAGCTTGCGTCATGCCTCTGGTCGTCCAAGAGCCGGCCTGGTTCGCTTCGGCCCCCAGCGTTAGAAGTCTTCTTACGCCCGACTCGAGCTGCCGCGTCAGCGCTTGGACACCGGCGCTATCAGATAGGACTCGCAAATCAATTCGAATGACCTCGAGTAAAACCGGGGCCGACAGCACCTGCCCTGGGTCCACTTGCCACACCTCAAAGGAGCCGACCCAGTCGGGAAGGTCTTCGATGCGAGGCTGAATAAGGACGCCGGTTCGTACTCCAGCGGAGACAGCGGCTGAGAACACCTGATAGAAGTCCTCCGGAGGCAGACGAGATCGGGTCGACCCTTCTCCCACCGGCTCGGTGATTCGGCCCTTGTACTTAGCGTCAGCGACGATACGAATCGTCTCGGCGGTCATCAAGACATCGTCTGGTTTTGTGCATCGCCTCGGCTTCCCGACGCCCACCCCCTCCGCCAAGGTGCGGTTCGCAAACGATAACGTTTGCTGCTGTCGGTGAACCATCGTCAACCGCGCTGCTGCTCGCTCCAACAGACCAACCACGGCCCCCTCGAAAAGATCCTCCATTCGAGCGACCACCGAGGCCGCCTGGCGGGGATCGGGAAGCTGTTCGTGTTGGCGCGGGGACCTCGGGCGACCGTGCCGCGCGATCTCCCTCGCGATCTCGATCGCCTCGCGGTACTTTACCGCCGCCGGAGGAAGACCTCGAACGAGTGCGTACGGCTCCACTCGAGGTGGAGCGTTCGGGAGGAGAGCTCTTACGCTTCGGAGCACGCGCGCCGTTCCAGCTAGCCGAACTGACCGAAGAAAGAACTCGAATGCCCAGTGAAGGAGCCGGACCAGCGGGTTGTCAGACGCGAGCAACGAATAGTCACACCAAAACGCATGAGCGCGATGCGGGCCCGCTGTGACCTGCCTCTCAATTAGCAGGCGGCCCCGTAGCGCCGGAACCCCCCGCCGCTCCCGCCGGAACAACAGCAGCGGGTGCTCCTCCGCCGCTCTCTGTACCTCGGAGGCGAAGCGAAAGGCAATTAGATCAACGAACGCGGTCGATAACAGTGGTGCAGAGATGGCGCCCGGCAACAGGACGATCGCCCGCGGCCGGTGGCGGAGCCCGAGTGCCGCGAGCCGAGCAAAGCGCTCTTCCCAAGAAGCCAGTGTCATCACCTTCGGCCGGACCCAGCACTGAAGATCTCCCAAACCGACAAACCCTGCAACTCCGTTGAACCGAAGCCGCGTCATTTCGGGGGAAGCCTCGAGGAAAGTGGCCTCGCGCCCACCAAAGCGTGACTGAAGCAGGAAGTTAGTACGGTTGAGCGCCCGTGCTCTGGACCTCCTTGCTGACGGAGAGACCGGAGCAGGCACATCGACGAAGACGTTTTCGACGGCTTTGATCACAACTGGCCGAATCAACCGATCGCGCCCTCGTGTCCGGCCTCCGAGTACGCCACCGGATCAGCCGTCTCGTCACTGGCCATCAGCTCGTGATGAGCGATCACCCGAAGTACATCCATCGACGTGGTGAGGTCTCCCTCGATTGGGAACGGCCGAATGGACACGTACCCTAACGGCTCCACCGTGAGCTCGGCGGCTAGATCGCCACCCATGTCGAGATCGAAGAGGCGTCCGCGGTTATCCGAACCCCCCAGCAAGATTGCGAGATCCTCGGGCTGCTCCCTAAAAAGCTCACGCACCTGTGGCAAGATCTTGACTGCGAATGCGCTCAACAGCCTCTGCTCGCGCTGCTGAACCGATAAGCGGGCTTCTTCGAAGACGTCCCAAATGAAGGCGTGCCCCAGTTGGAAGTCCGGACCACGAAGGACGGCAATCCGCCGGTTCAATTCTCGAAGAAGACCTATCGAAATGGCAGACAGCTCCTCCCATGCATCAACATCCCCGTCCGTCAACGTTCTGGCGACTGCGACGGCTCGTTCCTCGAGCAAAGAAAGATTTGGAGGTACCTCAACGATCTCGAAGCGACGACGCAGAGCACTGTCGAGGGGGGCGACCGTCCGATCGACGGAATTCATCGAGGCCAGAAAGTAGAGGTGGTACGGCATCTTAAGAACGCCGCCGGCCGCAACGCAGGCATTCGCGGGCGCGTACGGCAGCTGGGGGGTGATCGTGTGCGGCGTCGCCTCGCCCGCTGAATCCATCCGCTTGTCCGGCTCGATCACTGTGATCAGCTCGCCGAACACCTCTGCTGTGTTCGCACGATTGATCTCGTCAATCAGCATGAGCCCTGCCTTCTCGCTCGTTGCTACGGCGTCTGAGAGATCGAGGAGCGGACCGGAAGTCACTTCATACGTGAGTTCGCCACCCTGGGTCTGTGGGCGTAGCCCTGCGACGAAGGCCTCATATGAGAAGCTGGGGTGGAAGGTCACGAACTTAACATGGCCTGGGATCCTGCCGCCAAAAAGTTGCTCGGAAACGTCGGACTCTTTGAAAGGCGCTGTGAGGTCTGCTGGATCAAATAGGACCGAGGGACCGGGTCCATGTTCGAAGACCTTCTTGACCTCCGTCATTAGCCAAGTCTTGCCCGTCCCTGGAGGGCCGTACAGAATCACGTTGTGCCGAGCGTCAAGTGCGCGAAGAATGCGTGCAACCTGAGGGCTGTCATACACGACCCCACCTCCCTCGCTCGCTAGGTTAAGCCCTCCGGTCTGGGGTTGATCCCGGAGGCGGTTCGCGAGTGCATGCGGAAGGTCATCAATCGTGGGCGCGTAGCGGGCGTGTATGAGGCCGTCTTCATCTCGGATGAGAAAAATATAAGCAGTGTCCGGTGCCGGACGTGCCGCCCGCACTGGATCCGTCCATTGTTTCAATCCGTTGTTACGTTGCTGCGCCAGCTTGATCTCATTCCTTGCGCCCCTCTGATCGTTTACTATCAGCTCTTGTGTTGAAAGAGGCGACGATCCAGGGACTGGTGCACGTGGTAGGGTCGTTTGATCAGTGTGACCGACGTCGTGCCACGGCAGAGCGTT
>JAUJMG010000575.1 GCA_030446955.1 Thermomicrobiales bacterium | reverse complement strand
CCAATGCCACCTGGTACGCCGTCTGGATGATGGCCTGGGTGGTCTACGTCATCCCCATCCAAGTTGGGTTGTCATTATTCGCGGAGGCATCCCACCGGCCGGACGAGCTTGGGCGCGCCGTTCGCAAAGGCCTCGGTTTGGCACTCGCAGTTGGCGCGGTGGCGGCTACCGGTTCCGCCATTGTTGGCCCCTTCATGCTGTCGTTCCTAGGAAGCGGATACGCCGAAGAAGGAACGGCGCCTCTCCGCATTCTGGTCGTCGTCGTCTTTCCCTTTGCGTTCATCCAGGCGTACTTCTCGGCATGCCGATCCCGCCAACAACTGACCGAGGCCATCATCACCGGCCTCCTTAGTGGGTTCATTGGAGTCGGGACGGCGGCGTGGGCAGGGGTCGCGTATGGTCTCCGCGGGATGGCCTTGGCCTGGCTCGTGACGCAAGTGGTCATCGGCATGTGGGCGATCGTTCGCCTCAGGGCGATCCTAAAGGAAACTGCAGGGGGGTCTGCAGTTTCCACCTTCGTGCCCACCATTGACGATCACGGGCGGGGTTCTCGCCGGCAATCAGACTGCCGCGTCGTGACATAGCGCCGGCTGTTTTTTCACGAATCGTTGCTTCGCCGCCCCACACATCTTGGTCCTTCGCCAGATGCCTTTGGGCCGGCGAGGGATGGGGCGATGCGGTGATACAGACGTCGTCTGATCCGTATGATCCCTTTCACTGGGTGGCCCTCGTGGGGAAGCCAGAGGTAGCGGGCCCGGGATTTGATTGGCGGGCGCTGCTGCTTCAACGCCCAACAGGGCGCCGCTGGAACATCCTCCAACGCGGCGAGGGTGGCGAAGGCTTGAGTGGCCAGCCCAGGCAACGCGAGCACTTCGATCCGCGGACCTCAACTACCAGCCGCTCCAGCGGTGCCATCCAACTACAGACATGTGGCCGGTTCAGTGACTAGCGTTGGAACCAAGTCCGTGCAGCACGGCGTGCGGCCGCTCCTACCACGCAGGTGACGGCAGCGGGAAGCAGCGGGGTTGGTGTGGCACCGCCCGCCAGGCGACCGCCTCTCGCCCCGTCAGCGGTTTGCCAGTGCGGGAGCGACGTCAGATGGCTCGGCATCTTCCGAGCCGGCACGTAAGGTTTCTATTCCCCACATCCATCCCTCGTCCTGCGGGGCTCTTGCCATGACGAATCTTGGAGCAGAGCTTCAGAGGGAAGAAGCGCAAGCATGCTTCCATGGTACGTCAACCAAGCGGGCGTAACAGGGCTGTTGGCGGCCTCGTCCGCCGCAGGATGTCTCGTTCGCCGGATGCACCGTCTGCTCTAGAGCCGCCGCCCACTGCCCGCGACGGCAATCCAGCACTTCCATCGGGAGCGCAGTTCATCGGGCCGAGGCGACTCTATTGGCTTGACTGATCCTGTCGTTCGGCGAGGCATTCGAGATGAGGCTGCTTCCTCTCAGCCAGTCCCTCGCGCCTCCACTAGCTCCGGCACAGAATGCTTTGCCCACTCACGATCCACGTCGCTCCGTCGCGGTTGAGCGCGCTGGGGCACTTCCCGGCGTCGAGAGTGCGCCACCGGGAGAGTCGGGAGAAGCCCTAGAGCTTGTTATGAATATGGAGGCAGGCAAAATCACCATATTGGCGAACTTATGAAATCCGAGAGTCGGCAATGCCATATCATCCTCACTGTGGTCTCCCCTTGCGAACGTCAGATCGGCCTACGACCTCGCCTCCGGAGCGTTGAGCGCTTCGTGTGCCCTGAAAGGCACGGCCACGATACAAAAAGTCCATAGCAGGCTCTAGTGATGCGTCAAGCCTCATACGCCGGGTAGAGCCGGCGGAGTTTGGTACGCGCGTCGGCGGTGGTGAATTGCCAGTCGATCCGCTTGGTCTGGTCATTGCGCCGGGTCACCCACGCGGCGACTTCCCGGTCCATTGTCGCTTGATCGGCCAATCGCTGCCGCAGGCACTGCCGCTGGAGCGCGCTCAGTTCGAGCTCGGCCATGTTCAGCCAGGAGCCGTGTTTGGGGGTGTGGTGGATCTCCAGTTTGTCCGCCAGCCGTTTCGCTTCCGCCGGGGGGAAGGCCGCGTAGAGTGAGGCGGGCGAGTGGGTGTTGAGTTGGTCGAGCACCAGCACGATCCGCTCCGCCTCCGGGTAGTGGACGTCGACCAACTCCCGGACGCAGGCGGCGAAATCGAGCCGGGTCCGCCGTGCGCTCACCCGTACAGCCCGCCAACCGCGCAACGGCTCGGTCACCAGGAAGAGATTCGCAACCCCGCCGCGGACGTATTCGGGGTCGTGTCGGGCCGGGTGCCCCGGGATGGCCGGCAGTGACGGGCGCACCTCCCCCAGCAACTAGCGGCTGGTCTCGTCCAGGCAGATGACGGGATGTCGCGGATCGAACGGACGCTGGTAGACCGCAAGGACGTCCTCCATCCGCCACACGAAGTCCGGGTCGGCGGTCGGCGCCAAGCACCACTGCTCGCTCAGGTGCGGCTTGAGGTCGTTTTTTTGAGCGTCTGGCGGACCGTCTCGTGCGTGACGGCCGCCACCACCTCCAGGCGCACCAACTCGTCGGCCAGCAGCCGCAAGCTCCAGCGGTCGGCGCCGTCCGGCGTCTCGGCGCAGGCCAGCGCGATCAGCCGCGCCTCCTGCTCCCCATCGAGGCGGCGCTCATAGACCCGATCCGGCCGCTTGCGCTCGAGCGCCGCGGTCAGCCCCTCCTGCACGAATCGGCGGCGCACCCGTAGCACGGTGCTGGGGTCGATGTCCAGCGCCCCGGCGACCGCCGCGTCGGACCAGCTGGGACCGCCCTCGCCGTGGTCGGCCTTCAGCAGGATGCGGGCGCGCGTCAGCATCCGGGCCGGGGCGACGCCGGAACCAACGAGGCCGCGCAACTCGGCGCGCTGGTCTTCGGTCAGGAC
>JAUJMG010000574.1 GCA_030446955.1 Thermomicrobiales bacterium | reverse complement strand
CGGTCCCACTCGGCGTCGAGCATCTTGAACAGGTTCGGTCCGTCCCACATGGGGGCAGCGTCGAACCGGCCCGTTGCTCCCGACATTGCCGTCTGCGTTGTCTGATGGGTTGCTCGGAGAAAAAGTTCCACCGCGGATTGCGCGCGCGGTTGCGCGCTCAGTTGCCATACGCCCTGGGCGGCCCCGGGGGGACCTCGGTGTGGGGGCCGCCGCAGGGCCAAGCGTTACGCGAGTTGTAGCCCCATACCTCAGCGCAGCAGGCTCTCGGGCAGCTGCACCGAGAACGTGGTCATGAGGACCTCGTAGGGGCCACCTGGGCTGGTGGCGAGCGAGCGACTGGGCCAGGTGCCAGCTGCGCAGGATGGCTCGCACCGATGGCACCCGTTGGACACGTAGCCCTGGGGAAGTGGCGGCTGCGACGCCACCTCCAGCATCCCGGTGCTGAACTCGAGGAGCTTTGGGCGTCGACGGCGTCGGCCAACGCCTCAGCGACAACGTCGGAGGAAATGAACCCCTCCGGGTCCAGGCTCCACCTGGGGTGGACGAGCACGCCGACGATGGGGCGGGTGTGGTTGTGGCAGCGGTAGCAGTCCTCGCTGAGGCACAGAATGGCACCGCTGACATAGGGGCCGTCTCACACGTCGTCGACGAGGTCGAGCTCGGGGTCGAGTCAGCGGCGGAACGGTGCAGGGCCACCTCCTGGCCCGCAGGGACGTCCCGTGAGAAGCCCACACCGACAGCACGGGCACCTGGGCGGCATCCTGGCCTTACTCGACCAGCTCCCAGCTGGTTAAGCGGCGGCCTCGCCGCAGGCCGGTGACGACCCCGCTCCCCATACCCGGGAAAGGCCGCTGCCCGAGTCCGGTGTCACGAGGGCCAGTTGGTTCAGGGCCCAGATGAGCAGGAGGCAGCCCCATGACCCTCAACGAGCACCTCGCCACTAGGCCGGCACCGCCGGCCACCGCAGTCCTCACCTGAGCCAGCTCCATGAGGACTTGTGCAGCGCCCCTTGAGCGGCGATCTCGCCTGGACGCTAGCCGGTCGACGAGCCGCCGCGGCTGATTCCGTTCGGCTCGCTGATGGTCGGCTCTCCAAGGGGTCTTCCGTCGCCCTCCGCGGGTAGGCAGCGGACGTGACTCCAGCCAAGGAGCGACCCTGGTGGCTCGACCCCCGGCGACTCGACCCTGCATCGGAGCGCGCCTTGGCCGAGGGCCGCACCATGCGCCGGTACATGCCGCTGACCGGCGGGCTGACGGTGCTCTCCGCCCTGGTGCTGCTCGTGCTCGCCGTCGTTCTCCTCAGCTACGGCGACGTGGGCGGCGCCCTCCTGCTCGGCTCCATGGGCCTCGGTGGGCTCGTCCTGGTACCCGTCGGTTTCTGGATCGTTAGACGAAAGTCCGGTGGGTAGCCGGGCCCGTGGGCTGCTGTCCCGCCGGCGCCCGCTCCCGCCGGCACCGGTCGCGCCAACCGTTCCGGACAGGACGCGCAATCGAGAGCGGCCTGATCCCCTGGCGGACCGCGAAGCGGGCGTAACGATTGCAGTGGTGCCTTCCCCTCTACCGGTGCGCACGACTGGACGTCGATCTAGGCCGAGGACGGCCAGGCCATGCGTGCCGCCCGGTGCCGCGCTGGTGGGCGGGTGAGACAAGGAGGTTCTTGGCAAGTCGCGACGTCGCTGACACCGACGTTGGGTTTCTATCGGCGGCGTTGGCCGTCGTGATCTCTGACGGCGGCCAGCAGGCCTAAGCCATTGGGCGACTGTCGTCGTGGCGCCTGATCGCGGCTTTTGTGTCACCTGGCGGCTCCCATCAAACCGCAGCGACTGGCGGATCGTGCACCTCTGTACCTCGCATGACGAAGCCCAGCTAGTTGGGCGAGGGCTGTGGCGTCGGGTGCCGAGGACCCCGGAGGGAAGCGGTGGGAAAGGCGAGACGCTTCGGGCCAGCGCTCGTGACAGCCTGTGCACTGGCACTTAGCCTGGGCGGCATGCCAGGGGCCTTCAGTGAGGACGAGGTGGATCGAGCGATCGACTTCGTCGTGGAGGACCGCGCGATTGACCGAGCACAGACCGTGCGCTACACCGCTGTCTTCGAGGCAGCGGGCCTGCCGCCGCCGCAGGACCTTCATCTTGGAGGTGACTCTGATGTTGTGACGGCGTTCATGAAGGCGATTCACGATCGGTGTCTCGCCCGGGGGATGCCTCCGCTCGATTCACTTGTGGTGCATGTCGCTGGCGCCCGCGAAGATCGACCAGGGGCTGGCTACTTCAGGGTGAACGGGCATGTGGACCCGTTCTCAGAGCGATCGACCGCTTCAGCCGAGCAGATGATCGCGGCGCTTGCCTTCTGGGAGGCCCAGAAGAACGAGGTGAAGGCGTGGGGCGTACAGCGTCGACGCGGTCGACGGTAGGGGCGCTTCCATAAGCGACGCCACAACCCTGTCTTGGCCAGCCGGGCCGACGCCCCCTCAGAGCCGACCCGGTAGTGGCCGTCGGAGACGATCGGACCCGGCAGAACACTGAACCCGAGGGCATGCCATATAGCTCAGGCGGTGGAAATACGGACCAGGCACCTCGACGCTTCGCGGTCCGCGGTGACCTGCAATCCGTGCCGTGCCTCCCGTTGCAGCCGAAAGGGTTGCCCCAACGCATGGCGTCAACGAGTCTCAGCAGGCCCCACACGGCAGCACCCAGGGGTTAGGAGAATCCTTGAAGAAGATAAGTTACCTCTTTTTCCGGAGGCTATCGAAGACGGACCTCGACGTCTTGACCGACACGGCGGAGAACGAAGGGCAGACGTACGTCGCCATCGGAAACAAGCGGGCCCTCTTCGACGAACTCGGGTCGAACGCTCTGACGGGGCACGACGTCGGTCTCTCTGAGCAATCTACCCGCACACTTGCACCAGTCCCGGGCGCGTCGCCTCGG
>JAUJMG010000573.1 GCA_030446955.1 Thermomicrobiales bacterium | reverse complement strand
GGAAGCCCTCGGCCTCATCCCGACGGCAGGCCGTATCGAGCCCCGCGATCAACGGGTCTGGCCACGGTCGGACATCGAGACGATCCGAGAGCGTGTCGCCGCAAGACGCGCCGCCGGGCGCCCACAAGGCGATGCAGCATGAACGGGCGCATCGAGCTTTGGCGGCGAGCGTTCACCCCACCACCTGCGTTCGATGGCGGCTCAGGTCGAGTCGCGTGAGCGAAAAAGGAGACGACGCCCCGGGGTTAGCCGCCACAGCCTGGCCCCAAAGCGCCGTCAAGGAGTTCTGAGGATCATGGTACACGAAACGCGCCTACCGTCTAGCCCCCCGACGACATCGCTGAGGGCTCGCGTCCAAGGACAGATGCCTCCCCAAGATCGTCCCCCGATCTCGGAGGAGGCCGGTCGGGACATCTCCGAGCGCCACCTTCAAGCGATCAGCACCGTCGCTGAGGCGGTTGCGTCACAGCACTGGGACGAACTCGCCCAGCGGACAGGCAGGCTTGTTGCTGCTGACCAACCGTCAGCACGGGTGGCCATTGAGGCGGCCGTAGACTCGGCCATCCGGCGGACATGGGACAGGAACAGCAACACCGTCCCCAAAGACCCGAGCCGGCCAGAGCGCAACAGCGTTGCTCCGATTGGGCCGACATCGTGAGCGCCCAGCGGCTACCGGTTGACGAGTCCCCCGCCCTCGCTGCCGTCCTCGACTACGCCGCCCTCGGCTTGCACGTCTTCCCCTGCCACACCCCCGCTCCGGCTGAGGCCGGCGGTTGCTCCTGCCGGAAAGCCGACTGCGGTCGCAACGTCGCCAAACACCCCCGCACCCTGAGCGGCCTCGCTGACGCCACCATCGACGAGGCACAACTCCGCCGCTGGTGGACTATGTGGCCCACGGCGAATGTCGCCATTCGGACAGGCGCCGTCTCCGGCATCATCGTGCTCGACGTGGACGGACCGACCGGCCAAGCCACTTTCCACGAGCTCACCACCCGGCTCGGTCGCCTTCCATCGACCGTCACGGCGCGAACGGGCGGAGGTGGGTATCACCTCGTCTTTGCCCACCCCGGGCGCCACGTCAAGACCAAGGCCGGCCTTGGTCCGGGTCTCGATATTCGGGCCGACGGCGGATACATCCTCGCTGAACCGAGCCAACACGCCGCCGGCAACACCTACCGGTGGAGGCGCGGGCACAGCCCCTACGACCGCTCGCCGGCCGCGCTGCCGCCGGCGTGGGTGGAGTTCCTTGGTCCCCCTCAGCAGGAGCGATCACAGGAAGGACCACGCCCATCCGGATCTCGACGCCTTGAAGAGACCGACATCGACGCGGCGGTGGACCTCCTCCATCCTCACTACGAAGAGGGGATCCGGCACGACCTCACGCTCCACCTGGCCGGCTGGCTGGCCCAGCAGGGATACGCAGAGTACGACGCCGCCCGGCTGATCGACCGGCTGGCCGCCGATGATCCTGAGCGAACCGCCCGTATTCGCAACGTCACAACGTCCTATGACCACTTCGCCGCCGGCAACCCCGTGGCCGGCTGGTCCCGGTTACGGGAGATCCTGTCCCCCGGTGCGTTACTGACATTAGATCACCTACTCGGCAGCCCGCCTCCACGCATGCACGTCGGCCGCAACGGACGCCACCCCGAAGCCAACGACACATCGGCCGACGAGGCAGGAGAAGAACCGGAGGCACCGCCTGCCGATGCCGGCGGCACGCCCCCTCCTCGACGCCCGGAGATCGACGCCGGCGACCAGGATCTCCAGCGGGTCACGGATGCCGCGTGGAAGGCGCTCGTTGCTGGCAACAATCCCCCGTATATGTTCCGCTTCGGTGGCGCCTCTGTGCGTCTCGACCCTGATCGTGACCACGGCGGCCGAGTGCCGCGCCCGTTGACCGAAGACCGGGTGCGCTGCGAACTCGGAGAGATCGCTACATGGTTCAAAGTGGGAGCCAAGGGTCAGGTATCACCGGCCTACCCGCCAACCGCAGTTGTCCGTAACGTCCTCGCACGCGCCGAGCATCCACTTCCCACCCTACTCCGAGTGGTGGAGGTGCCGGTCCTTGCCCCGGACGGCACGCTCCAAACGACCCCCGGCTATCACCCCGAAAGCCGTACCTACTACGAACCTGCCGCTGGCTTCACCCTTCCGCCGGTCCCGACACACCCCACCGCTGCGGAGATCGCCAAAGCCCGGGACCTGATCCTCGATGACCTGCTCGGGGAGTTTCCATTCACCTCGGAGGCAGAACGCGCTAACGCCACCGCCCTCATCCTCGATCCCTACGTCCGGGATCTGATCGACGGACCGACACCGCTTCGGTTGATCGAAGCCCCAACCCCTGGCAGCGGGAAAAGCCTGCTCGCCGATGTACTGACACGCCCGGCAATCGGCCGCCAAGTCGGGATGATGCCGGGAGCGAACGACGATGACGAGTGGCGCAAGCGGATCACCTCTCAGCTCCGGGAGTCGCCAGCGGCCATCTTGATCGATAACGTTTCCGGCAGCCTAGACAGCGCCTCACTCTCCATCGCCCTGACGGCAACGTCCTGGAAAGATCGGCTCCTTGGCGGCAACGAGACGACGCAGCTCCCCGTCCGGTGCGTTTGGCTGGCAACGGCCAACAACCCGACGATGAGCACCGAGATTGCTCGAAGGACCGTCCGCATCCGGCTGGATCCACGGGTAGATCGCCCCTGGCAGCGCACAGAGTTCCGACACCGCGACCTCCGTGGCTGGGCCGACGATCACCGGGCGGCGTTGGTCCATGCCGCGCTGGTGTTAGTCCGGGCCTGGGTGGCTGCGGGCCAACCGCTCGGGACAACGATGCTCGGCTCTTATGAACGCTGGTCGGCAGTCCTGGGCGGCATTCTCGAAACCGTTGGCATCCGGGGCTTTCTCGAAAACCTCGAAGACTTCTACGAAGCGGCCGACATC
>JAUJMG010000572.1 GCA_030446955.1 Thermomicrobiales bacterium | reverse complement strand
AGGCGCGTCCAAAGCCATCGGGCCGAACGGCGACCTCCCAGGAGCCGATGATGGCCGCGCTGGGCTCCGGGGTGGCGGATGATGGGGGCACGGGACTCCTCCTATGGGCGGATCGGGCCGCGGCCACCTGCCGGGGGCGCCGACTGTAGGTGCGCTCCGGCAGGGCGTCAAGTATGGCGACTATGCTGCCCCAGTCGTGATGTTTTCCTTTGGGGGTGCTCTCTTGCGCAAAGGCAGGAATGTTGATGGACGCGGCGACCTTGCCACTCTGGCGGCAAGCGGAGTTCCTCAAGTTTTGGGCAAGCCATACCGTGTCCCAGATCGGGTCCCAGGTCACCTTCCTGGCACTGCCCCTGACGGCCATCCTGACGACCGACGCTACCGCCGGCGAAATGGGTCTGCTCGCAGCAATGAGTTCACTGCCACCTCTGCTGTTTGGGCTCCATGCCGGCGTCGTCGTCGACCGGCGGCATCGCCGGCCGTTGATCATCGTGAGCGACGTGGGCCGAGCATGTCTGCTGGGGACCGTTCCCGTGGCCTGGCTGGCGGGCCTGCTGACCATGGAGTGGCTCTACGTCATCGCCTTTGTGACCGGCGCCCTGTCCCTGCTCGCGGGACTGGCCCATCAGGCGCTGCTGCCGGCGATCGTGCCACGGCAGCAGCTCGTTGACGCGAACGGCAAAATGGCGCTGAGCGCAACCGTGGCCGAAGTGGCGGGGCCAACGCTCGCCAGCACCCTCGTTCAGTTCTTTACCGCACCGGTCGCGATTGCCGCGGACGCCCTCTCCTACGTCGTCTCAGGGCTGCTGCTCTCGCGAACCCGGGTGACCGAGCCCGAGCCGGTCCGCGCCCCACTGCGCGGCCACATTCGGCACGAGATCATGGAGGGACTGCGGTTAGCGCTGGGTGATCCGCGCTTGCGGTCGGTGATCGGCGCTCGGGTGCTGCTCAACTTCTTCAACGCCATGATCGAAGCCGTCTTCGTGCTCTTTATCATTCGGGAGCTTGGGGTCGCGGTGGGCCTGATCGGCATCATCTTCTCGATCGGCGGTGTCGGCTTCCTTGTTGGCGCCGTAACTCCTGCCCGGTTGGCGAACTGGGTTGGCATCGGACCATCGATGGTGTTGGGCATCACGATCGTCGCCCTGAGTGACCTCATCGTCCCGCTGGCCTTTGGGGCTCCCGTAGTGGTCATGGGCTTGCTCGTTGGTGCTCAGTTCTTCTTTGGCATTGGGCTCACGGTGTTCAATGTCAACCAGTCGAGTTTGCGACAGGTGCTTGTGCCTGCTGAGCTCCTTGGTCGCGTAGGCGCAACCGTCCGCGTGCTCGCTGACGCGATGACGCCGATTGGGGCGATTCTCGGTGGTGTCATGGGGGCGACGCTAGGTCTTCGAGAGACGCTGATCTTTGCGGCCGTCGGTGAACTCACCGCGGCGATCTGGCTTTGGAAGTCTCCCGCACGACACGTCCATGACTTGCCAGATACCCACGGCTAGCGCTATTCCGATCTCCCCCGGAGCGTGCAGCGTCTTCGGTTCTGCCGCTCGAGCCTGCGCCGACTTCCTCTCGTCAATGATTCGATCGATCACCGCCACCGTCGCCAGACTGTCCACCACTGGATAGCGGTATCGCGATCTGGATCCGGGTTCGAGTCCGGTTCGGGTGGGCCAGATCTGGACGATCGACCATCTCATGGTGATCTACATCGAGATGATCATGATCGTGCTCACCGCCCGAGCAACCAGCGCCGCCACGCCTGCCACCACGGCACCGAGGCATCAGGAGCCGCGTCTGTGGTCTCCGTCGCGTGGGGGGCTGTGGTGCAGCCACAGGGGCGCCCTGGCCAGCACCCAGCGCCGAGATCCGGGCGAGGGCTTCTCGTTGGTCGATGAGTCCCCGGGCCGTGGACGCCACGGCGTCCGAGTGGTGGAGTCGGCGGAGGCTGAGCGATGGCCGATGACCCGCTCGAGCCCAGGCCGCCCGTCGACGTCACCCACGGCCTAATCCGCCACCGCGACAATGTATGGGTTCGTGGCGCGAGTCGGTCGATTACGACGCCGGCGTCCCCTCCATGTTCTCCATGAAGGTGGTGAACGGCTCTCCCACCGGGGTGAGCCCCGCGATCAGCAGCACCACGTCCTCCTCGCCGGCGTTGCGGATGTCGTCCTGGGGGTCCTCGACGAAGAGCCAATCACCGGCGGTGAGGAGGACCTCCGTCCCGATCGGTAGCGCCTCGGAGGGCGTGGCGGTGCTCCCGACCGCCGCGCGCGTCAGCTGGATGGTCCCACCCAGCGCCGTGTAGCCCCAGGTGCCGGCGTCGACCACGAGCAGGAGCGACCCCGGGTGGCTGTGGGGCGGGAGGCCGCCGCCCGGCGCGATCGTGGTCCGGCGCAGGATCAGCTCCATCCCCGGGGTGGAGGTCGGTTGGCCGACACCCAGGAGCTCGCCCACGACCCTCTCCGGATCGGGCGGCGGGGTAGCCTCCTGCGCGGCGGCGCGGGCGCTGAGGCGGTGCCCGAGGCTGAGGGCGGCCGCGACGGCGGCGGCGCGCCCCAGGGCGGCACGGCGACTCAGCCCAGACGCGGTGAACACGGGGGGGCGGTTCATCCCGATTCTCCTCCTGCTCGGCCCCAGGCAAGGGGCAGCGGGATCAGCCGGGCCCACAGAAACCCGGCCAGGCCAAAACGGCCCCAGCCGGGTTCGCCACTCACTCCGCCCAGCGCCTCCGGCGACCAACGGGGGACCGCGCCGAGCATCAACGTGTCCGAGGTGGATTCATCGTAGTCAGACAATGTCACGAACGTGTGTCGCAAGTGTCAAGGATGTGTCACGACGTGCGAAATACCGCTAATTCGTCCATGACTCTGGCGAGAAGGAGCACGAGGACTCGGCAGACTGGTGATATAAGACGCAACCTTTGTTTGCGGCGACGGCTATTTATCCGCAA
>JAUJMG010000571.1 GCA_030446955.1 Thermomicrobiales bacterium | reverse complement strand
GCAACTCGACCACTCCGCCCTCATCACCCTTTTCGAGGACATGGCGCACCATCAGGTCGGCGAGAGCGCCTAGACCTCGCGCCTCGTTCACCGCCGCAGCCGGCCAGTTGCGGATCCCGCTCGCAACGCGGTTTCGGTGCCAGAAGGCGGCGGCTCAGCAAGCCAAGCCGCTGGGAAACTACGTGCCGGCGAGACGCGCAACCACCGGGGCCATCTTCTCCAGGTTCGGCTCAGTCACGACGATGTAGGAGAAGCCGTAGGTCTCCCGCCGCTCCTGCAGCGTCTCGACGATCTCGTCCGGGCTCCCGATCAAGACCTGGGGTGACGCCAGCACTTCGCCCCGGGTCACACCGTACCGGGCTGCGATCTCATCGGCCGCTGCCTCGCCATTGTCGGTCACGACCACGTCGCTCACCGCCACGTTCAACTCGATCTGGGCGAATCGCTCTCCGGCGGCCTCCCGCACCTAGGCGATCTTCCGCGCCGTGGCCGCCGGGGTCATGTCGGCCGTGTCTTTGGCCCCGTCAGGGAGCGCGCGGGTGGTGATGCCGACAATGTCCCCTTCCCGGGCCGCAACCGACAGGATCTTCTTGCTGCCGCCGCCGATGATGATCGGCGGGTGCGGTTGCTGGACCGGCTTCGGCGGGCAGATCAGGTCCGTGACGGTGTAATGGTCGCCCGCGAACGAGACGGGGTGCTCCTCCGTGTAGATGCGCTTGATCAGGTGCACCGCCTCGGTCATCCGCTCGATCCGCATCCCCGCCGGATCGAATGAAATCCCGGTCTGGTCGTACTCCTCCTTCAGCCACCCTGCCCCAATGCCCAACTCCAGCCGACCGCCGGAGAGGACATCCAGCGACGCGGCCGCCTTCGCCAGCAGAGCCGGGGGCCGGAAGTCGTTGTCAAAGACGAAGCTGCCGACGCGAAGGGTCCTCGTCGCCATCGCGGCCGCCATCAGGGAGGCAACCGGATCGAGGCCCCGGACGAAATGGTCGAGGGCGAGGTAACTGCCGAACCCCAGGTCCTCCACACGGCGCACCATCGCCAGCCACGGCTCTCGCGGTCCGGTCGTCCTCCCCTGAACGCCGAACCGGAACGGCCGTGCCCCTGCCATCGTTCGTTCTCCTCTCTATCGCGGACCGATGCTCGGCGCCCCAGTGTTACCGCTGCCCGTCCGACCGCCTCGCCCGCCACGCCTCGTACTCCGCGAGGGTCTGGTCGTTCGGCGGGTAGGTGCCGGGGAGGGCCGCACCGCCTTCAACCTTCTCCAGGACGAATCGCTCCAGGTCTTCCTGATCGGCCGCGGGGCCGGCCACCTCCGCAGCGAGGTGCCGCGGAATGACCACCACACCCTCCTCGTCGCCGACCACAATATCGCCCGGAAACACGGGGACGCCGGCGCACGCGATCGGCACGTTGATGTCGACGGCGTGGTGCACCGCCAGGTTGAGGGTCGCCGATCTTCCGCCCACGAAAACCGGAAATGGCTGCTGCGCGATATCTGGAGAATCCCGCACCGCGCCATCGCTGACCAGCGCCACGGCCCCGCGCACCCGCATCCGCGTCACCAGGATGTTGCCGCCCGAGGCCGCGCGGAGGTCCCCCCGGCAGTCCATCACCAGGGCCTGACCGGGACCGACCGTCTCGATCGCCTTCCGCTGGGGGTGCTCCGGGTCACGGAAGGCCTCCAGCCGGTCGAGGTCCTCCCGCATGGGGATGTTGCGCAGGGTCACCGCCTCGCCGACGAACCGGCAGTGGTCGGGGTTCATCGGCAGGAGCCCGTTGAGGAACATGTTGCGGAGCCCCCGCCCAAAGAGTTGGGTCGTGATCGTCGCGGTGCTTGCCCGCCGGAGGGCCTCAAAAACCTCCGGCCCGATCGGCGTCAACTCTGGCACGCGCTCCTCCTCCACTCGCCGGTATGATCCCGAACTGAGCGGCCAGCATACCAACCGGCCCCCCGGGCGCAACCCTCACCCCGGTGCCATGTCATCTTTCCGGGCACGGCAGCCTTCCTGTGAGTTGGTACAGGGTGGAGAGGAGGACGAACTGGCTGATGAAAATCGTCGAGATGCGAGTTACGCCGATCGCGATAGCGGACCCACCGCTGCTCAGCTCCTACGGATTGCACGCCCCGTACGCCCTTCGAACAATCGTGGAGCTGGTGAGCGAGGACGGTCTCACGGGCGCAGCCGAGACTCACGGCGGCGAAGGACCATTGCACGATCTGATGCGGGCTCGTCCGCTGGTTGTCGGCCGCGACGCTGCCGACTTGGCCCGGCTCTGGATAGCGGTGGAGCAGGAGTTTGCCCCTCCCGCGGGGGAGACTGACGCGTCCGTCGCCTCAACGCTCCCGGCCCAAACCTACACGCTTCCAGGGGAGAGCAGACTCGACGTGCCTTTGCGGGTCCAGGCGGCGCTGGAGGTCGCGGCCCTTGACCTGATCGGCAAGTCCGTTGGCCTCCCAGTCTGCGACCTTCTCGGCGGCCCGGTCCGTGACGAGGTCCCCTTCAGCGCCTACCTCTTCTACAAGCGCGCCGGGGGCGGGGGAGCGGGCGCCGATGCTCGCGAAGAGCACTGGGGCGAAACCCTCGGCCCGGAAGCGGTCGTCGCGCAGGCGCTGCGGATGATTGCCGAGTACGGGTTCCGCAGCGTCAAGCTCAAGGGCGGCGTCTTCCCGCCGGAGCAGGAGATCGAAGCGATCCTGGCGTTCCGCGATGCCCTCGGTCCGTCGGTCCCGCTCAGGATCGATCCCAACGCGGCCTGGTCCGTGGAGACGGGGATCCGCGTCGGGACGGCGTTGGCAGGTTCTCTCGAATACCTGGAGGACCCGACGCCAGGGCTTGCCGGCATGGCGGAGGTCCGGCGCGGCCTGCTCGCGGCTGGCATCGAAACCCCGCTCGCCAGCAACACCTCCGTCACCAGCTTCGCCGACGTCCCGGACGCGATCC
>JAUJMG010000120.1:8197-10621 GCA_030446955.1 Thermomicrobiales bacterium | reverse complement strand
CGTACCGGGAGCTAGGGCCGGTCAAACTCAGCGCGCACGGCGGCATCCTTGGCCCGCACGGCATCGGCTAGGTCGGCTTGGAAGCGCTCCATCCGTTCTTGAAGGGCGGGATCCCCGGCCGCCAGGATCCGCACCGCAAGGAGACCGGCATTGCGGGCCCCGCCGACGGAGACGGTCGCGACCGGCACACCGTCTGGCATCTGGACGATGGAGAGGAGCGCGTCGATCCCGGCGAGCGCGGTGATCGGGACCGGCACACCGATCACCGGCAGTGGCGTGGCGGCGGCGAGCATCCCGGGCAGGTGCGCGGCGCCCCCGGCGCCCGCGATCAGCACCCGTAGCCCTCGGCTGGCAGCGGCGCGCGCGTAGGCGAGCATCTCGTCCGGAGTCCGGTGGGCTGAGAGGATCCGCACCTCCGCCGGCACCCCGAATTCCGCCAGCACTTCCACGGCCGCCCGCATCACGTTGAGGTCCGAGTCGCTGCCCATCGCGACGCCGACGACGGGCAGGATAGTGCTGGATGTGCCGCTCCCGTCCGCAAAGCTCACGATGCTGAACCTGCCGGAACCGCGCCGGTTAGCAGCCCGGCGGCCCGGACCGCGCGGTCCCGCACCTCGACTCGATCCTGACCGAGAGCCGTCACGTGGCCGAGCTTGCGGCCGGCCCGGGCGGCCTTGCCGTAGAGATGGACGTGGACACCCTCGACGGCGAGCGCGGCTGGCAAGCGGTGGAGCGGGTCGACCGCGTCACGACCAAGGACGTTGACCGTCGCCACAGCCGGAGCCTGCAGGGCGGTCGAGCCAAGCGGCCAGTCGAGAACGGCGCGCAGGTGCTGCTCGAACTGGGACGTGGCGGCGCCTTCGATGGTCCAGTGACCTGAGTTGTGGGGCCGGGCCGCCAGCTCGTTCACCACCAGCCCCTCGGCCGTCTGGAACAACTCCACCGCCAGGACTCCGGTGGATTCGATCGAGGTCGCGATCGACAGCGCCAAGTCCTCCGCCTCCGCTGCGAGGCGGGGCTCGACCTCTGCGGGGGCCAGGATTTCGTGGCAAATGCCCTCAATCTGAACCGTCTCGACCAGGGGATAGGCAACCACCTCGCCCGCGGGCCGGCGGGCCACCAGCACCGCAAGCTCCCGCTCGATCGGCACCCAGGTCTCAACCAGGAGCTCCACTGCCGCCGGATTCACCTGTGCAAGCAGATCCTCCGCCTCCTCCGGCCCGCCCAGCACCCAGACGCCGCGCCCGTCGTATCCGCCACGGCCAGCCTTCGCCACCACCGGCCAGCCGTACGCCGCACCGAACTCCAGCAGATCGGCAGGCGCATCAACCGGCCGATGTGGCGGGACAGGAAACCCGAGATTGCCGAGGAGCTGCCGCTGCCGGCGCTTGTCCTGGGCGAGGGCCACGGTCCCGGCGCCCGGCCGAAGACCATGCCCGGTGGCCTCCAGCGCAGCCAGGGCATCAGCGTCGACCAACTCATGGTCGAAGGTGGTCGCGTCGCAGCTGCGGACGAAGGCAGCGAGCGCCACAGGATCGTCCGCGCGGCCGAGCGTGACGTCCGGGGCGACAAGAGCCGCACCGTCGTCGGCTCGCTCCGCCAGCAGCCGGACCCGCACCCCGAGCGGGATCGCCGCCTGGAGCATCATCCGGGCCAGTTGCCCAGCCCCGATGATGCCCACGGTCGGTGGTGAGAAATCAGCGTCAGAGGGGATCATGGGGTTCAGGATACTGGCCCCCTCTTCCTGCGACAACCGACGCAAGCCCCTTGGCCACGGAGCGTCACCACCACGCACACGATGTCACGAGGAGAGGGCAGCATCCTCGCCGGCGATCCGCAACTCGACGAGGAGTTGGTCTGCGGTGACGAGGTCCTCCACCCGGCAGGCGACCGTCTCTATGATGCCGGGTACCGGGGCATCACAGACCAACTCCATCTTCATGGCGCTCAGCGTGACAAGCGGCTGACCTCGCTCGACCCGATCGCCCACCTTGGCATGGACCCGGAGCACCTTCGCAGGCAACGGAGCGCGGACACGCCCGTCGCTCGCGCGATGGCGGCGGGCAACCTCGGCAACCGGGCGCGGCCCGGACCGGACCAGCCAGCGCCCTCCATTGCCGCAGATCTCGATCCCGCCCTCACGCTCGATCACCGCCACCCTGGCAAGGGTCTCGTGGGTGGCGACCGTCCAGACCCCGGCAGCATCGCGCCACCAACGCATGGGAGTGGTCACCCCGTCCAGAGAAATCTCCCAGCCGGCCGCGCCGCGGTGAACGCCGACCCGCTCCTCCCAATCGTCGCCGTGAAAAGTCAGCGTTGCGGAACCCGAGGCCCGGAACGGTCCGATTGCTGTCCAGGGGTCAGCCGCGTTGCCGCGGGAGCGATCGAGGGCGTGGGCGACGGCCGCGATCAGCGCCGTCGCCC
>JAUJMG010000120.1:6226-8097 GCA_030446955.1 Thermomicrobiales bacterium | reverse complement strand
CGCGTAGCCGGCGTCGATGCGGACATCGGGTCGCACCGGCCAGGAGACAGTGACTAACCTTCCCGCTGCCGGGAAGAACCCGGCCGAAGGGTCCTCCGCGTAGATTCGAGCCTCGATCGCGTGTCCGCGCGGCTCGGGTGCTGGTCCTGGAGGCAAGACGCCACCCGCCGCGATGCGGAGCTGCCACTCCACGAGATCGACCCCCGTCACCAGCTCGGTGACGGGGTGCTCGACCTGGATGCGCGGGTTGACTTCGAGGAAGGCGAGGGTGCCGTCGGCGCCGAGCAGAAACTCGCAGGTCGCTATTCCCCGAAGTCCGACCTCCTCGGCGATCCGGCGCGCGTGATCGTGGAGACTTTGCCTGATCTCGGCGCGAATGTTCGGCGCCGGAGCCTCCTCGATCACCTTCTGGTTGCGGCGCTGGAGGGAGCAATCGCGGTCGCCGAGCACCAGCGTCTGCTGCCCGTCGGCGACAATTTGCACCTCGACATGCCGCGCGTCGACGAGCTCTCGCTCGAGGTAGACGAGATCGCCGGCACCAGAGGAGGCGCTCTCCCGTCGCGACGCCGCCACCGCCTCTAGCAGGGACGACTCGTCCACCACCCTCCGCAGCCCCCGCCCGCCGCCAGCACCGGCCGGCTTGACGAGGAGCGCATAGCCCACTCCCCTGGCCGCTTCCGCCCAGGCGGCCGGATCGTCATGGCCGAGCGGCGGGCTCGCCGGCAGGAGCGGTGCCCCGGCTCGCTCGGCGGCGGCGCGGGTCGCCAGCTTGTCGCCGCAGAGGCTCAGGGTGGCCGGCGAGGGGCCAACGAACCGGATCCCCGCCTCCTCGCACGCTTCCGCCAGGGCGGCCCGCTCGCTGAGGAAGCCGTAGCCCGGGTGGAGGAACGCGGCCCCGGCCCGGCGAGCCGCAGCCACGACGCGGGCAACGTCGAACTCCGAGCCCGCTTCGCCGATGGTCTCAACCCGGCCGACCTGACGGGCGGCGAATCCCTCCAGGTCCGGCTCGCCGAGGAGCAGGATCGGCACGGCCCCCAGGCGCCGGCACGTCGCCGCGATGCGGACGGCGATCTCCCCCCTGTTCGCGATCGCGACCCGCTGACCGGCAACCAGGCTCACCTTGACTCAACCCCCTCCGGCACCCAGGCCGGTGGTCGCTTCTCTAGGAAGGCCCGCAATCCCTCCCGTCCCTCCTCGCTTCCCAGCCGCTCGACCAGGAGGTCCGTCATCGCGCCGCGTGTAGCGTCCGGGTCGGCCCCGTTGATGGTCGCAGGGAGGCGTTTGATCGCCGCGAGCGCTCCCGGCGCGCAGTGGAGCAGGCTCGCCACGACCTCCTCCACGGCCATGTCCAGTTCATCGGCCGTGACGGCGCGGTGGATCAACCCGATCCGCAGCGCCTCATCCACGCCGAATGGAGTCGCCAGGAGCATCCTCGCCTTCGCCTCCCGAGGACCGACGGCGGCGATGACGTGCGGCGCGATGGTGGCCGCGGCCAGCCCAAGGCGCGCCTCGCTGAGGGAGAAGCGGGTCCCCTCCGCCGCGATCACGATGTCGGCAGCGCAGACGAGACCGACGCCGCCGCCGAAGGCAGCCCCGTGGACGCGGGCGACGACCGGCAGAGGACTACTCGCCATGGTCGTCAGGAAATCGGTGATCCCTTCGGCATCGGCGCGGGCGTGACCGCGCTCGGCGCTCTCCACGAACTCGGCGATGTCGCCGCCGGCGCAGAAGACGGGACCATCACCAGCGAGGACTACCACCCGGGCCTCGCCGCCCTCAGGAATGGACGCAAAAGCGCGACCGAGCGCTGCCACCAGCGAACGCGACAAGGCGTTGCGCCGCGCCGGGCGGTTCAAGGTGATGCGGAGGAC
>JAUJMG010000120.1:0-6126 GCA_030446955.1 Thermomicrobiales bacterium | reverse complement strand
AGTTCCACGAGACGATCGGTATTCCCGGAGTTGAGCGCTTCGTGCCAGGCATAGACGACGGCGATCGGCCCGATTAGGCGCTTGGTCTCTCCATGTCCAGAGATAGGCGCTTCACCCTTCCTGCCGGCACCAGCCAATGACGCCCAGACGTTTCATATCACCTGCGGAACGGCACGCCCGGGATGCGTCGACTGACGATTCAGTGTCGTCGCAACGCTCAGATGCGCAGGACGCCGTACTCCGTCGGGGGGATCGGGGCGTTGAGGGTGGTCGCCAGCGCCAGGCCGACCACCTGGCGCGTCTGGCGCGGGTCGATGATGCCATCGTCCCAGAGCCGGGCGGTCGCGTAGTAGGGACTCGCCTCCTCCTCGTAGCGGGCCTCCACCTCCTGCCGAATCGCGGTCAGATCTGTTTCGTCAAGCTCGATCCCGCGAGCCTGGGCGCTCTGGCGTCGGATGTCCGTCAGGACGCCGGCCGCCTGCTCGCCGCCCATCACAGCGATGCGGTGGGTCGGCCAGGAGAAAACGAACCGCGGGTCGTAGGCGCGGCCGCACATCGCGTAGTTTCCGGCCCCGTAGCTGGCGCCGATCATGACCGTGATCTTGGGCACCTGGGCGACAGCAACGGCAGCGACCATCTTGGCGCCATCCCGCGCGACGCCCTCGTGCTCGTACCGGCGGCCGACGATGAAGCCGGTGATGTTCTGAAAGAAGAGGAGCGGGATCCGCTGCTGGGCACAGAGCATCACGAAGTGGGTGCCCTTGCGAGCCGACTCCGGAAAGAGGATGCCGTTGTTGGCAATCACGCCGACCGGGATGCCGTAGAGGTGACCGAAGGCGCAGACGAGGGTCTGGCCGTATTCCGCCTTGAACTCGCGCATCCGGCTCCCGTCGAGGACGCGCCGCAAGACCTGCCGTGCGTCGTACGGGCGGCGGGGATCGGGGGAGACAAGCGCCAGCAGATCCTGCGGGTCCTCCTCCGGCTCCCGGATCGGCTCCCGCGCCCAGGGCGTGGAGGGAGGCGTAGGGCGGGGGGCGCTCATCAGGTCACGGGCCAGGGCCAGGGCCGCCGGCTCATCGTCCACGACGTGGTCCACCACCCCGCTGATGCGGGCGTGGACATCCGCGCCGCCAAGCTCCTCCGCGGAGACCTCTTCCCCGGTCGCTGCTTTGACCAAAGGGGGACCGGCCAGAAAGATGGTGCCCGCACCTCGGACGATCACGGACTCGTCGCACATCGCGGGAACGTAGGCGCCGCCGGCCGTGCAGGAGCCGAGCACGACAGCGACCTGCCGGAGGCCGCGCGCCGACAGGAGCGCCTGGTTCCGGAAGATGCGCCCGAAGTGCTCCTTGTCTGGAAAGACCTCGCTCTGGAGCGGCAGGAAGGCCCCGCCGGAGTCGACGAGGTAGAGGCACGGCAGGTTGTTGGCGAGGGCGATCTCCTGGGCACGGAGGTGCTTCTTGACCGTCATCGGGAAGTAGGTGCCGCCCTTGACCGTCGGGTCGTTGGCGACGAGGACAACCTCACGCCCGCCGATGCGGCCGATGCCAGTCACGATCCCGGCGCCGGGGCTAGCGTTGTCGTACATCCCATCGGCGGCAAGGGGCGAGAGTTCGAGGAAGGGCGAGGCGGGATCGAGGATGCGCTCGATCCGCTCACGCACCGGCAGCTTGCCGCGGGCGCGCTGCTTCGCCTGCGCCGCCTCACCGCCACCCGCGGCGACCCGCGCCAGGCGCCGCTCCAACTCCGCCACTGCCGCCGAATTGGCCTTGCGGAAGGTCTCTTCGGTCGTGGACTGGGTCGCGATCACGTGCTCACCCCTGAGCCTTGCAGTCGACCGGACACCGTTGTCTGAGCGAGGACATGCGCCCGCGCATCGGCCGAGTGGCGGGATGATACTCGCTTGGGACGAGACCGGGTGATGGGCCGATCCCGCATCAAGCAGTTGGACCTGCTCGGAAGGTCTTTATGGGGGTGATCGTTTCTCCAGCCGTTTGGGCCGAACTGATGGCTTCGGGGGAGCATCGGCCAGGGGTGAGAGAGCTGGCGCGGACCCCCTCGCTTCTTCAGAAACGGTTGGCATCGTCGTCACTGATGCAGACACTCATCGCTCAGCTTGACTCAGGCGAGGTTGAAGCGACTGCCCTCGCGAGCGAGTTGGCCGGCTCGGAGCCACTCCTCCTGGAGGATTGCAAAGGGCGTCGCATCCCGCACGAACAGGGCCTGTCTGTCATCGGCAAGGCTGGCGTGCCAATCATGGCGAAGGACTTGGGCCTCCCCTCCTAGGTTCGTCCCCTGGTCGACAATCTGCGAGAGGCCGGTCTTTATCTCGGCAAGGACGCTCTGGCCGAAGTGCCCGGAGCGTGGGCGAGGAGTCGGAAAGCACTGACGGCGGGTAGGACCGGGGCGCCGTTTGGTATCCGCGCGGACTCTGGACCGTGATCTCGTGACAGGAGCCGCATGAATTACTTCGCGCTGTTCTACGACCTGATTGACGATTACGTCGCGCGGCGGTCTGTGTTCCGGGAGGAGCATCTTCGACTTGCGAGGGAGGCGCATGAGCGGGATGAGTTGCTCCTGGCCGGCGCGTTGAGCGACCCCGTGGACCGAGCACTTCTCGTGTTTCGCACGGTCGACCGGTCGGTCGTCGAGGATTTCGCTCGTAACGATCCCTACGTCATCAACGGCCTCGTAACCCGGTGGGAGGTGCGGCCCTGGACCGTCGTCGTGGGCAACAGCTGATCCTTCGATGTGCCACGCCACACCGCCCGCCGCGATCGCCCCTCATCACGGCGAAGCCCAGGCTGCGATGACGCTCGACGCATCGACCAGGGAGGTCCTCCGGCGGATACAACAGTTCGACCACTCGACGCACGACTGATTCGCCCAACGGCTACTCCGTCAAGCCCATCTGACGGGCGATGACGTAGCGGAGGATCTCGCTGGTCCCTTCGCCGATGGTCAGGATCTTGGCGTCCCGGTAGAAGCGCGGGACGGCCGATTCCTCGATGTAGCCGAAGCCGCCGTGGATCTGGAGATTCTCCTCGGCGGCGCGGACGGCCACCTCTGACGCGAAGAGCTTGGCCGCCGCCGCTTCTTCCGTGAAGGGCTTGCCGGCCTCCTTCAAGGCCGCCGCGCGGTAGGTGAGGAGCCTCGCCGCCTCGATCTGTGTCTTGAGATCCGCGAGCTTGAAGTGGATCGCCTGCTGACGAGCGATCGGGGCGCCGAAGGCAACCCGCTCCTTGGCGTAGGCGGTCGCCTGCTCGAGCGCGCCCTGGGCCAGACCGACTGACATCGCGGCCACGCCGATCCGGCCGCCGTCCAGGGGGGTCAGGAAGACGCGGGCTCCCTTGCCAAGTGGACCGAGCAAGGCCTCGTCCGGCACGCGGCAGTCGTTGAAGACCAGTTCGCGGGTGTCGGAGGCGTGCCAGCCGAGCTTGCGGTAGGGCTTTTGGGGCTCATAGCCGGGCGTGCCGTTGGGAACGATAAAGGCGCTGAGGGCGGTGCCTCCGCCGTCGAGCGGCGTTCGGGCGGTGACGATGACGAAGGCACTCAGCTCGTTGCCGGCATTGGTGATGAAGGCCTTGGTGCCGTTGATGACCCAGCAGCCGTCTTCGGGGCGAGCCGTTGTGGTCGAGGCGCGGACATCGGAGCCGCCCCCCGGCTCGGTGCTGGCGAAGGCGCCGAGGTGCTCGCCGCGGGCAAGGGGCACGAGCCAGCGCTGCTTCTGCTCCTCCGTACCGAAGAGCAGGACCGGCTCACCGGCGATGGAAACGTTGGCGCCGACAGTGACCGCGATCGAGGAGTCGATCCGTGCCAACTCCTCGACGACGACCGTCATCGCCACCGCGCCGGCCCCGAGACCGCCGTACTCCTCGGGAAAGGCGACGCCCATCGCACCCAACTCTCCGAGCTGGCGCACGACATCGACCGGAAATTGGTGGGTCTCGTCCCACTCGCCGGCATGGGGGGCGATCTCGCTCTCCGCGAACTCGCGGATGGTGTCCCGGAGGGCGCGCTGATCGTCGGTCAGCTCAAACATCTGGCAGGAGGTCATCGTCGACGTCCCCTTGGGCTCAGTTGGCCATGCGGCCGCCTCGTCGCAGCCGCAGTACCGGTAGTGTACTGCCAAGCCCCGGCCACCCGACACGCTGAGCAGGCAGCGGCGTTGAGAGGGTAAGCCAGCGGCCGGCAGAAGTGGTCGTCGCTCAATTACCGGAGCAATCCCAGGGCTGCCGGGGCCGAGAGGGTATACAATGCAACCCGCTAGCTTCACGCAGTTGGCGAGAAGCCGGGGAGCTTGCCCCAACTGGGACGCGACACGGCGGCAAGCGACTTGCACGGACGAGCGCCACCGACACGCCCGTGGCCACCGCGGTGGGCTGCCGGGAAGATGACGCGATCGGTCCGATCCTCGCCGGGCTGGCCTATCCCCCGATCGACGAAGGACAAAGGACGAGCACGAGACAGGTTGGCACGGGCGCGGTCAATGGTGACCGGAACAAAGGAGCGGTCAATGGCGACCGAGATCAAACAGCCCCCAACAGGGGCCATCCAAGGGGCATTCCACGAGGGCACCACGCCTCGAACAGGCCCCAACTCCATCCACCCCCCGCTCGATCACGTTGACGTTGGCGCCGGGACGCTCTCGGCGACGGTGGCGCCGCCCTCGGTGGGCGACGAGGGGCTGCCGCATGAGACGCTGCGGGAGATGTACCACCTGGTTGCGCTGGCGCGAGCCATCGATGAGCGGATGTGGCAGGTTAACCGTGCGGGCCGGGCGCCCTTCGCGGTCTCGGGTCAGGGCCACGAGGCGGCCCAGGTTGGCGCCGCCTTCGCGCTCGACCGGAGCAAGGACATCGTCCTGCCCTACTACCGGGATCTGGCACTCAGCCTCGCCTTCGGCCTGACGGCGGACGATCTGATGATGAGCGTGCTGGCGAAGGCAGCCGATCCGGCATCCGGGGCGCGCCAGATGCCGGCGCACTACGGCTCGGCCAGGCTGCGGATCGTCACCGCGTCCAGCCCCGTCTCCACCCAGCTTCCACACGCGACGGGCACCGCCTATGCCGCCAAGCTGCGCGGCACGGGCCAGGTCTCTCTTGCCTGCTTCGGGGAGGGCGGCTCCTCCAAGGGCGACTTCCACGAAGCGTGCAACTTCGCCGGGATCCACAAGCTGCCAGTCATCTTCTTCTGTGAGAACAACCGCTACGCGATCTCCGTTCCTCAGGACCTCCAGATGGCGATCGACAACGTCGCCGACCGGGCCGCCGGCTACGGTTTCCCGGGCATCGTCGTGGACGGGACGGATCTGCTCGCCGTCCATCAGGTCGTCAAGGCAGCTGCCGATCGAGCCCGCCGAGGTGAGGGACCGACCCTCGTCGAGGCGAAGGTCTATCGCTTTACGCCGCACACCTCGGACGACGACGACCGCACCTACCGCAGCCCGGAGGAGGTCAAAGCCTGGCGGGCGCGCGATCCGCTGGCCCTCTTTGAGGCGCGGCTGCGGGAGGTGGGCGCCCTCGACGACGAATCAGTGGCGGAAATCAAGGGGCAGGTCAAGAGCGAGGTCAACGCGGCGACCGAAGCCGCCGAGCAGGCCCCCCTCCCCGACCCCGCCACCTTCGACCGCCACGTCTACGCGGAGCGCTAAACGCTCGGCAGCGGATGTCAGACGGCAGACGGCAGATCTGAACGAAGGGCCAGGCTCAGCCCCGACTTCCACGTCTGAGAGGGATCCACGATGGTACAAGCCCCCGAACGATCGGTGACGGCGCAGGTGATTGACGAGACCCGCCTGGGCGACGACGGGATGCCGCAGAAGTCCTTGGTCGAGGCGATCCACGACACGCTGCTTGAGGAGATGCGCGCGGACGACCGGATCGTCACGCTCGGGGAGGATGTGGGGCGCCGGGGCGGCGTCTTCCGGGTCACGGCAGGATTTCTGGAGGAGTTCGGAGAAGAGAGGGTCATCGACACCCCGCTCGCTGAGTCGGGAATCATCGGCACGGCGATCGGGATGGCCCTCAACGGGCTGCGACCAATCGCCGAGATCCAGTTCCTCGACTTCATCCACCCAGCCATGGACCAGATCATGAACGAGGCGGCGCGGATCCGCTACCGCTC
>JAUJMG010000119.1 GCA_030446955.1 Thermomicrobiales bacterium | reverse complement strand
AGCGGGTTACCCACCAACTGGCGATCGGTTAGGAAACGCCTGATGCGTCGGAGGAACTCGGTAGAGCGAATTCTGGGCAGCATAGCCCACTCAATCGTGTTGTGGACCGCACGTCGCAGTTCCGCGATCTGCCATCCTTCCTTCGCACTCGTTTCAAAGAAGCCGTCGAAGTTAAGATTTCGCATAAAGTGGTTGATGCGCTCTGGACTGACGCCAATGGTCCCTCGGTCGGACCGGGCAGCAACGAGGAATTTCCGAAGAGGTGATCCTTTCATGCCCTGAGCGAGCCGAGCCTGACGAAGTGCGCGATCCCAATAGCGGACCCCGGCAAAGGGATCTGTGTCGTTGCGCGCGTCGAACACAACGAGCGCGACAGTGACATCGGAAAGATTCAACTGGTGAATGAGCCGGTAACCCGGTTGTCCTGCTAGATCCCATAGGAAGATCTCGTGAGTCTCAGTCGACCCGTCGGGGAGGGACCCGTCGCTAAGGTCAAAAACTCGTATGTGCCGGCCGTGTGTTGATTCCGTGGGTGCGAATGGCTCACCGCAGAGGACGAGGCCCAAGCCAGACTTCCCAACACCACTGTCCCCAACTACAACAATTTTCGCATTCGAGTATTGATGATTTTGCTGTCTTGATTTCCCTCGCCTGAGTTGGACAGGATCGTACTCCCACAGCGTAATCGACGCTTCAAAATAACTCTCTTCGTCGCTCGATGGTGTCTTGCCGGCTGTACTTGGCACCCCGGCAAGAATGGGCGCTGTCGGATGAAAGACAAAGCCGCCCGGAGTAAATAGGTCTAACGCATCTCGATAGTTGCGGTGAAGCGGTGCTGAAAGAGGTGCTACCTCCTCCCAGTCATTTGTTCTCCAAATTCGAGCAGTGGAATCGGCCGACGAAGAAACCAGTAGACGGCCATCGAACGAAAACGAGACTCTGTACACCGAATCTGTATGGCGCTCAATCTGAACTTCTTGAACCCCCCTTTCGGTGTTCCAGAGCCTAACCATGCGATCATCGCCGGCCGATGCCAGAGTCTTCCCGTCCGGCGACCAGGCCAGGCTCCGCACCCTCTGCGAGTGTCCCTCGAGCGTCTGCCGCAACTGCCCACTGCCCGGATCCCAGAGCCCAACCATGCGGTCATCGCCGGCCGATGCCAGAGTCTTCCCGTCCGGCGACCAGGCCAGGCTCCGCGTCCAGTCCGAGTGGCCCTCCAGCGTCTGCTGCAACTGCCCACTGCCCGGATGCCAGAGCCTAACTATGCGGTCATCGCCGGCCGATGCCAGAGTCTTCCCGTCCGGCGACCAGGCCAAAGCCAAGGTAAAATATGCTTGGGGGATATCTATGATCTGCAGGAGCGAGACGCCCTGATCTGGGTACTGCTCTTGGCCCAGACTGAACATGCGGCCTCCCTGATGTGGGACTTCTTATAGACTCTGCCATTGTAATCATCAAGAAGACCTTGGGGACTCACTGTGCGGATTTATTAGGGAGCAAGGCCCAAAGATGAACCGCCGGGCGAAAGAGCCGCCAGCACCGATTACACTCCGCAAGCGGCCGGCATGCAGAGTCCTTGTATTCCCGGCGGGCAAACCCTCCTGGCGCCCCGCCCCCTCACGACCATCAGCGATCCGGTGTCGAAGCGCAGTGCCGACAAGCCGGAGCACCAGACCGCCAGCCTCCACGATTTATCGGCTGGTAGATCCCCCCCCTAAGTAGACCTACGTCCGGAGTTGCCGGGAGCGTTGGCTCGAGAGACTGGTACCGCGTTCCTCACTGCCAACTGAGATACCGAGCAGCGAGGTCCTCAACTGACATTCCGCAATGGCTCTGTCCGGGGTGGAGCAAATACCCGTAGTCAATAAGATTCGGGCCAAAGCGATGCAAGCACCGGTTGAGAGCTGCTGTTGCCAAATGCGTTCAGTCAGGGGCAGGACACTATACCCCCTCAAACAAGACAGGGGATAGGAGACAGCCCCTCTCGAAACCGGACCCCCCTCCCCATCCGGGTCAATCGTCACTGGTCGGCCGCAAAGCGCGAGCGGATGGCGGTGGTGAGACAGGCGGAGTCGAACCTTAATCCCTCTGTCCGACTTAGGAGCACCCAAAACCGGCCCCCCCCCTCTCCGAGGAGGTTCACTCCGGCGGTCGGGCTGTGTCAAGACTGGCGGCACCAAATCCAATCCCCTCCTTCTGTCGGCACCATGCTGCAGCGCATCGCAAGCGAGGGGTGGTCCGACCTTGCCAGCTGGGGGAGACGTGCATCCCTAAACTTCCCTCCGAACACGACCGAGTAGACCTGACCGTCCACCCCTTGTGGAGCAGAGATACGAAGACGTCAAGCCTCTTTCCATGTCTCAAGCAAGGCTGGTACTACGATCCGTGCGTTCTTGTCCCAAATGCCTCTAGCCTTGACAGGCGATCCTGCATCCTGCAGTCTGAATCTCCTGCAAGTTACCAGTTCAAGGTGTTTAACCCCGGGGGGTGTGAGCCTGTGCCTGCTCTTAAGTGGAAAACGATTCAGGATCTGCGTGACCACCTAGATCCGATCGTGGCAGACCTGGGTCGGATGCCAAACGTCTCGGATCTCCAAGGTCACGGGCGTGGCGATCTTGCGAGGGCGATAGGTAAATTCGGCGGGTTCTCCGCAGTTGCCAAGGCGCTTGGCTACCACTACGCAGGCCGGACCTTTTGGAGGACCACGGAAGATCTTCGCCCCCACCTCGACCCCATTGTGGCTGAAATTGGTCGAATGCCCACTGACGACGAGCTCCATGCTCGGGGGCGGAGTGATCTTGCCTCGGCGATTCGGAAGTTCGGTGGACTTCCGTCTATAGCACGCGAACTCGGTTATTTTCACCTAGGTCGAAGGCTCTGGCGAGCCGTAGACGACCTCCGTCCGCACCTCGACCCTCTCGTCGCTGAGCTCGGCCGCATGCCCTCCAAAGCAGAGTTGCAGGAGTGCGAGGTTGGGTACCTCTGGGACGCCGTAGCCAAGTTCGGGGGCCAGGCGCATGTTGCTGCGGCGCTTGATTACCCGTATCAACGGCAGCGCCGAAAGAGGTGGCCGCACGTCGAGCAATTACGTCTGCATCTGGATCCACTAGTCGAGGACCTTGGCCGGATGCCGACATTGACTGACCTCCAGGATAAGGGCCGGGGTGATCTTGCAGGAGCGATAAGTAAGTTCGGTGGCTATCCAGCTGTTGCTCAAGCACTGGGCTATCCAAGGGTTGGACGCAAGTCTTGGGTGAGTGTGGAGGACCTGCGTCCCCATTTAGATCCGATCGTGGCAGAACTGGGTCGGATGCCGACCCAGCGTGAGCTGTCCGTCGCCGGGCGCGGCGACTTGAGGGACCGCATCACGAGGTTTGGCGGTTTGGCGAAGGTTGCGGACTTACTGGGGTACCCATACACCGGACGCCGGTACTGGAACCGCATTGAGGACTTGCTTCCCCACCTTGAACCCTTCTTAGCCGAGTTCGGCCGCATGCCAACGCCGCACGAATTGGGTACCGCTGGTCGTTACGACCTGGTTCAAGCAGTGCGAAAGTTCGGCGGCTACCGGAGTGTCGCCCACCAACTTGGCTACCCATCGTCCGGCCGGAAGTCCTGGAAGTCCGCCGAGGACCTGCGACCGCATCTGCAGCCGATGGTGGCCGAGTTGGGACGCATGCCCACTGCTCCCGAACTGGAATCCCGCCATCGCCGAGACCTCGTTCACGCCATTGCTAAGTTCGGCGGTTTCCCTGCGGTTGCCGACACGCTCGGCTATCCTCACACGCGACGAACGTCCTGGACGAGCGCCGACGATTTACGTCCCGATCTGGATCCCCTCGTGGCCGAGCTGGGGCGCATGCCCACTAATCTCGACCTCCTAGCTCGCGGTCGGTCTGATCTGGCCGGCGCAATTCGCAAGTACGGCGGCTTTCCTAAGCTGTCTGACCGGCTCGGCTACCCGTACATCCGTCACAACCGTCGCAAGTCCTGGACGAGTGTTGACGATTTACGACCCCACCTGGATCCTCTCGTGAGGGAACTCGGACGGATGCCCTCGGAGAAAGATCTCAAGGGTCATGGGCTGACCAAACTCATCCGTGTAATTCACAAGTTTGGCGGCTTTCCGACCGTTGCCCAAGCTCTAGGCTATCCATCCACGGAACGTCGCAAGTGGGACACCGTTGAGGACCTGCGGCCGCATTTCCAGCCTTTGGTCGACGAACTGGGGCGTATGCCCACGCGGGCAGAACTCAGAATGCGAGGAGTGGAATATCTCGATGATGCAGCGAAGAAGTTTGGTGGGCGGCAAAAAGTTGCACAGGTTCTTGGGTACCGATTCGACGGAGATAAGTCATGGACGAGCGTCGAAGACCTCTGCCTGCACCTGGATCCTATCGTGGCTGCCCTCGGAAGGATGCCAAGCCAGAGCGAGCTCCTTGCTCGGCGGCGGGCTGACCTGGTTGGAGCTGTAGGGAAGTTCGGTGGCTATCCACAGGTGGCCCAACAACTGGGCTATCCGGGTACCGATCGAATGTCTTGGACGAGTATCGAGGACCTCCGTCCGCACCTGAATCCCTTGGTGGCTGTGTTAGGCAGAATGCCGATCTCACGAGAGCTGCACCTCCAAGATCGTGACGATCTTGGAGGTGCAATCACCAAATTCGGAGGCTATCCAAAGGTCGCTGAGGCTTTAGGTTACGCCTATGCGTTTGCCCCAGGTCTTGAACGGCGTGCCCGACTTCAGGCGCTCGAGGGAGCCCTGGTTCAACTTCACGGGGTCCAACTCCTCTCAGCTGGCCAAGTGATGCTCATCCTACGCCATGCGGGCTTATTGACGCGCGGACACCTCGCTGACACGGTGAAGCAGCTCCGGAGTGATGCTGGTGCGGCCGTTAGTGGAATCGCTGCCCAGATCGAGGCTCTTGCAGATCCCGATCTCGAAGTCCGGTTCGATGTCGACTCATTCGCCATGGCGGTCCCTGACATCACACGGAGCGAGTCGCTCGACGGAATGAGCCCTGAAGCCAAGCTGGTCGAACCGGTGCTTGTGCCTACACCCGCTGGTTCAGAGGCTGCTGGGTTGGCTATCGAAGACGTGGCGCGGGACCGAGCAACCGAGATTAGGGAACTGCGAGGCTGGTCCCAGGTTGGTAACCTGCTCGACCCAACACCTGCTCTGGTTGGTCTTAGCGTCTCCCGACTCAAGACCGCGTTCTACCGCTTCGCCAATGAGGTCCGTGGGTCCCTCGACGCGCCAGCCATCCCTCCATCGCCGGAGCAGCTCGAGCAGCTGAAACCCGAACTGTGGGCGGCGGCCTTTAACGAGTACGGCGACCTTATCGACAACGACCTCGTGCGCGAAGCGTCTGAGACTTACATCGCCGACCTTGCGGCCGCGCTGTTGCTCCCACGCCACGAGAAGGGGTTCGTGCCACGCCTCTACCAACTCGACGGCGCGCGCTTCATCGCCGAGCGGGTCGGCTTGGAAGAGCACCCCTACGGCCTCCTCTTCGACCAGCCTGGCATGGGCAAAACCCTGACTGCGCTATGGGGTCTGGCTGCCGGCGGTGCCCAGCGGGTCGTGATCGTCGCGCCTCTCACCGTCAAGCAGCAGGTCTGGACCCTCGAGACGATTCGCCAGGCGTTCCCCGACGTGGACGCGGAGTGTTTCGCCGCTAACTTAGATGCCGCGTTAGCACTAACTGGCGAGGGTCCAGCGGTGGTGGTCCTGCACTACGAGGAACTCCGTCGCCTCGAAGATATTGAGCGTCTGGCCGCCCCCAATGAGGACGGAAAGCTCCCCTTTGACGTGCTCGTTCTCGACGAAGCGCATGAGGTCAAGGAACGACTCTCGACCGGTTCGTCCCGCGGTCCAACCCGGACTGGGGCGTGGCTCCTACGGCAGGGTGCCCGAGCGTGCATCGCCCTGACGGCAACGCCGGTCGTCAACGAACTCTATGAGCCGGTCTCCCTCCTCCACCTCGCCCAGGGTCGGAGGGACAGCGACGCCGGCCAGCGTCTGCAGAGCCGGCGACTCCGCGATCGGGTCGACGTGATGGAGTATCTCCTCGCCGACTCGCTCCGTCGGCTGAAGCCTGACGTGCTCTTCGAGATCCCACCTCGCGAGATCGTCGTGCACGAGGTCGTTCTGGACGCGGACCTCCTGGAGCGGATGCGGGTCTTTCTCAGTCGCGGCCGCCGTGCGGTGGCTTCCCAACTCGCAGACTACCGTCGCCTCGCGCTCCTGGGCAAGCTCGACTGGATCGCCGGAGCGGTGGAGGCGGGCCTGACGGCAGAGACCTCTGACGGCTTGCCGGATCCGAAGACCCTCGTGCTTTGCTACAACGTGGAGGGGGTCAGCCGAGTCGTCTATGAGCGTCTGGCTGCCGAGCTGGGGTCCGAGCGGGTGCTCCACGTCGACGGCTCGACGCCCGTCACGGACCGCGAGGAGATCTTGCACCGCTTCCGCGCGCCAGCCGACGCGGAGCATGGTGTGGCGGTTCTCGTGGGGACGGTGGGGACGGTCGGCGTCGGGGTGACCCTCTTCGATCCAGACACCCCGGTCACTCCCCACCGCGTCGTCTTCGCTGACCTGCCCTTCACGTGGGCCGAGTTCGAGCAGGGCGTCGACCGGCTGCACCGCGTGGGCCAGAAGTTGGCGGTTCGGGTCGATGTCCCCTTGATGACCTTCGGCGAGTACCTAACGCGGGCGGACGGGGAGCCGCTGGAGAGCTTCGACGAGTGGGTCTGGGGGTGGATCCAACGCAAGCACCTCCTGGCGAACCAGGTCCTCGACGCCTCCTTCGACGTCTCCGACTACAAGGACGCGGCGGTCCGTAGGGCGATTGCCCAGGCGCTGCGGGCGGTGGAAGAGTCTGGCGGAGCGGTCATTGCTCCACCTCCGCCGGTCGATTCTCCAGCGGCCGAGCACCGGAGAGCGGTCGGCCGACTGCGAGGAATGCCTCGGGAGCGCGCCGCCGAGCAATTCTGCAAGGAGGGGGCCAGCGAGCGTTTCCTGGCTGCTAATGACGCCTCGCCCTCAGCGCGGTTGGCACAGCGGCTGGTTCGGGAACGCCTCGGACGGTGGCTCGACCGCCGGTCGGTCGTGGTCGCCCTTGGCTGCGGCTCCAACCCCCTGCGTGACCTGCCATGTGAGCGGGTGGTCGGCGTCGACCGGCACGGCGTGAACGGAGGCGTGGTCGGCGACAGCGCGAACACCGGGCTACTTAGCGGCGAGGCCGACTTCGTGGTGATGAGCCTGTCGATGTGGGGAACGCCAGCGGATCGACTGGCGTACTTGCGGGAGGCGAAGCGGCTACTGCGGCCATTGGGCAAGTTGGTGGTGGTCGAGCCGGCGCACTCGTTCGGAGGGTCGGAGGCGTGGCAGGCCGGCGCGGCACGGTTCGGGGCTGTGGCAGAACGGCTCGGGATGCACCTGGCTGAGGTGCGGGAATACGCGATCGACGCAGGGGCGAGCCTCGTCGCGCTCGTCGTCGACAACAGTACTGCCCCGGGCGCCAACGACGTCGAGCCGGAGGAGTGCGTCTGGACCGGATAGACCGCCCGTACCCGTAGGGGCGGGGGCGACGGGCCATCGGGCCCGGAGGCTGGTCTGCGAGGCGAGGAGGGCGGCGCAGCAGGCGAGGTCGTCGGCCGCGGCCGGGATGCCAGCCTCCCGTAGCCAATCGCGGGCGAAGGTGGCCACGGCGTGGCTAAGCGCCTGCCGGTTCCGCTCATGCGGAGTTGTGTGCCGGTTGCGCTCCGCCTTGACCGTGCTCATCGCCAGTCCCGTTTCCTCGGCAAGCCGTATCGCCGGCATTTGCTTCAGCACCGACAGCACGAGCCGCCACCATGGGTCGCGTCGCGGGTCAGGGGGCGACGAACTGGAACCGGGTCGGGTTGACGCTGTCTGGACGATCGAATCGGGCGACGTGAGCCGTCAGCAGAAAGTTGAAGAGCTTGACATAGTCGGGGTAGAGCTTGCCTGCGTTCAGGCTGGTGAAGGGCCCCAGTAGCTCGGGCGACGCTCCGAGGCACCCAGCTGATTCCGACTGTATCGCAGCCGCGGTGTGGCGAGCGCCAGGTTGCTGTACGTTGGCTAAGGCCGAATCCTGGGGCTACTGCTGCGGCAGTTCGCGAAGACGTGGGACGTCGACCACCCGCAGGGCCAGATCTTCGCTGCCGAGGCCCGGCTGGAATGCGCGTGGGTGGTGAACGGGGCCTGGCACGTCCACCACCACCTCAAGCTCGAAAACGACCTGGTCGCGGCTCACATACTGAAGGCTTGTGAGATACCGGCAGCGTAGTTCCTCGGCTACGGCTCGGTCCGTGCACAAGCTTCCGCTCTGGATTCGACCGTTTGTCAGGCCAGGGTGCGTCGTAGGTTGATACCGATCGATTCTGGGGACGGGATTCGATCGGGATCAGCCGCGAAATGCTCGCGGAGCCGGGCTAAGCACGCATCCCGAATCCTTTCGACCGTCCGAGCGACGATCTGACGCACCTGATCTCTCCCCCTACCCGTGACGTCCACAGGCGTGCCGTTCACGACGATCCTTCCCATCTCGTCGCCTTGGAGACCGAGCATGAGGCGCTGATCATCGGGTTGGGCGATCACCAGCCGCCCCCCCTTCTCCCTGCCAGGAAGCCGCTCATTGAGGTGCTCGAAGTGGTTCCGTAGAACCCGGAACGTGTCGAGGTAAGCCCTATCCACCTCCGCCAAGGAGGCACCAGCGGCGCCAGTGACCAGCTCGAGCAGACGGGAGATCTGGGTCACCCAGACGGTGAACTGGTGCCAGGCGACCTCTTGGCGCCCTGCTAGGGTGAACCCTAGGAAGTCGAGTTGCGCCGCTTGCACCGGGTCGCTGGAGCGCTGGCCGTTGGCCTCTCCTCGCAACCGCGCGATCTCCTTGCCCACCGCCAACCGTTCTTCCTCGGCCCGGTCGAGCGCGTCCAGGTAGTAGAGCACCTTGTTGAGGGCGTAGCTCGCGCCGATGACGGGTCCGAGTTGCCTGGTCTCGTCGGCGCCGTCCTCGAATTCGCCCGTGTGTAGTGCGGCCTCGTAGATAAGATCCGTCGTGTCGAGGTGCGCGAACACGGCCATCACTGCGTCGAGGCGATCCTGGACGGCGTCAGGTGGGCGGGTCAACCATCACCTCTGGGCGATTGAGCCCGAAGTAGGCGGGCGAGGGCAACCCAGTGCTGCAGATGGGGCACGTAGACCCCGCGCCAGATCAGCGAGCAATACCGGATAGATAGCCCCGGCGCCCCCAATAATCCTACTGAGCGGAACGCCCTGCTGCCCGGGCAGGATGTCCTGAGCGAAGTCTACATTCCCGAGTTCGGTAACGTGAATGCGTTCCCGCCCTGCATTGACTGAGCATAGGTGGCGTCGGCCCGGCCCCGCTTCCGGCCAACCTCGCCTCCGTGAGCCGGATCCTTTCCCTCCACCCGCAGCTCGGTCAGCACGTTAGGCCCAGCTTTGGCGAATATGGCCGTCCATTGCTCGCGGCGCTCCGGCAAGCAAGCGTCGCAATACGAGCACTCGGGGTTGTCAAGCAGCACGCCGCATGCGAGGCATGCTGGCGGCAGGGACACGACCGCCACTGGTCGTTCAGGCTTGGCGCCGCGCCGCACGCCGTATTGCCGGGACCGCCAATTCGCTCCCGTCAACAGCGTCGGAGCAACCCGATGCCAGCTCGCAGTCCGTTCCTCCGACTGGACCACTGCTCGCATTACACTCTCCGCCATCGACGCCATGAGCTTCGCCCACCGGGGATGCGTCTGGACTAGCAGGTGCGTCAACGGCAGCATTAGCGGCAGATCCCCTGCCTCGTCTCGCAGCAGTCCTTCGCGGAGAAGGTGTGCGACTCGAGGAACTGCAGGACGAAGGCGTCAACCTGGGGGCGGCCTCCATCAGAACCAGGGCCAGTGGGGCCCGTCGTGAGGTCACCGTGCAGGACGCCCACCCCCGGTTCGAGCCCGACGGCAAGTAGCGCGATCCACGCGTTGGCGTCGGAGCATCCGTCCTGGCTGCTGTGTGTCTCTTCCACACCTGATCCAGGCGGCTCTGCGGACCGAACATTGACGAGGTTCGCTGCTAGCGCGAGCCGGTTACGCAAGTGAGTCGGCGTGGCCTGAAAAGACGCCGGGCCCTCGGAACTCGCGTGAAGTGCCGCAGTCGGGGCAGGCCACCACAGCCCGGCGGGTGTCGAGGTAGACCCTGAGTTTCGTCACCCCCGGGTCGAGGACCAGTCCCCCATCGGCAGTCAACCGCCCCAGGACTGCTCCGTGCGGCTCACAACAACCGCGATTGCGGCACCGCCACAGCGAGCGGCTCACGCCGCCTCCGGCGGACACGGGAAGAGCCGACCACCCTCCGAAGCGGGCACTCCGCCGGTGGGCGGCAGCGGCCCGCGGCAGCGGGGGCAGAGGCGACGGATGCGCAGCACGGCTGCAACGCCATCGGGGACGAAGAGCGCGCCGCAGCGTCGGCAGCGAATTGATCGACTCATGGTCGGCCATCTCCTTCGGTAGCCGTCAGCATCATTCCCCTCGCGCCGGAGCAGATCGCACAGAGGTAGCGACGGCCAGGAGTCAACCTGATTCTGCAGGTGCAGCAAGTCGCCGGCGTGAGGCAG